>JALWON010000255.1 GCA_027083475.1 Sulfurimonas sp. | reverse complement strand
TATATCTGTTTTAACTACTGCCTCTAGTTTTTCAGTTATTGTTTCATTTAATGCTATGTATTTCATACTTTTTATATAGCAATTTTCAATCCTACTTTTATGTCATTTATTTTTGTTAGGCACTTAACTAACGACTCGAAGGGCAGTATAAGCCTCTTGAAGCAACTGAAACTTTTGTGTATAGTGGTCTATCATATGCGGACTATCATGAATGATTTTATCGGGATGGTACACTTTTACAAGTTTTTTATAGCTCTTTTTGAGAGCATCTTGACTCGCACCTACAGGGCATTCAAGCACAGTATAAAAGTGTAAGTTTTCATCCTCTTCTTCCTCGTCACATAAATCACCAAAACTAAAATTCGCAAAGTCGCTATAAAGCTTCGACATAAAATGATTGTCGTAAACATATTGTATCTGATAATGCAATATATGGCGTTTATTTAAAGCCCGCTCAAGTCTTGCCTTTGCCTTAAAATCAGAAACATCCACAACCAAAGAGACATCTGTCCCTTTTTCAATATACACATCAAGTTGTGAACGCAGATAACTTATTACCCAAGTATTTGGAAAATTGAGTGATATAAGTACGGTATTTTTGTCATAAGCATACAAATTCACCTTCACTACTTCAGGTTCTTCTTGTTTTTCTAACTCAATGCGAATCGGTTGATTGCCATACTTTAGCATACTTCTTAAAAAAAACTCATGGTTAAAGTCATGAATTTTTGCATGATGTTCACTGAGCTGTTGCAAGAACTCTTCTCGCTCATTCGTAAGTGTTTCATTTCTAAACACCAAAACGGCCTTTGGCAAAAAGAGCATTCCACGGGAGTGATGATTTAAAAAATCTTTCATCCACGGTGCTGAGAGTGTCTTAAATCCTGTCGTGATAAGAATGAGATTGTTTCGCAGTACAATGTCCATAAGCCTACCTTTATTGGGATATTTTCTCACATAAAGCAATTTTGGTTCCAAAAAAATTACGAGCATAAGTGCCTAACAAAAATAAATGACATAAAAGTAGGATTGAAAATTGCTATATAAAAAGTATGAAATACATAGCATTAAATGAAACAATAACTGAAAAACTAGAGGCAGTAGTTAAAACAGATATA
>JALWON010000254.1 GCA_027083475.1 Sulfurimonas sp. | reverse complement strand
GATCGGTGTTTTCCATATTGTATGCATACACAGAATTTACGAGACGTTTTTTATCTACAAGATCTTTGTAAAGACGTGAGCTTTTTCCTGAGTAAAGAATTTCAGAGATAACGCTGAGCGTTACCTGGTCAGGATCTTTGAAGTCTGGAATGTGAAAAGTGATGGCTAGCATCTCAACTTCGCTGTCTTTATGTATGACAACTCTTTTCGCGCCGTCTTGTTTTGGCTCAACAAATTTTACTTTAGGAATCTTTCCATGGTTTTTTATTTTTCCAAATGCAGCCTTTGCCTCTTTGAAAACATCTTTAGGATTTACATCACCAGTCACCATTAAAACAGCATTTTGTGGTTGGTAGTAGGTCTTGTGAAAGGCTCTAATGTCTTTAATAGTCCATGTTTTGATGTCGTTTATAAAGCCAATTGGTGTCCAATGGTATGGATGGTAGATGTAAGCGTTGTTAAAGAGTCTAAAGTACAAATAGCCCAGTGGTGAGTTGTCTGTTCTCCAGCGTCTCTCTTCCATAACGACATTACGCTCAGGTTGGAACTCCTCATCTTTAAGGCTGAGGTTTTGCATAAGCTCGGCAAAGAGATTTACCGAAGTTTTGAGGTTGTCACTGCTTGATTTGATGAAGTAGTGGGTGTAGTCAAAACTTGTCGAAGCATTGTTCACGCCGCCGACGCTTTTTACATCTCTGTCAAATTCGCCTGCTTTGAGGTTTTTCGTACTTTTGAAGTTCATATGCTCGAGCATATGGGCAATGCCTGTTTTTCCCATCACTTCATTACGGCTTCCGACTTTGTAAAAGATGTCTGTCGAGATGACATTGGAGTGGTTTTTAAGGGGAATGACTACAATCTGTAGTCCGTTTTTGAGTGTTTTTGTCTCATACTTTGGGAGTGATGATGCCATTAATGTTCCTGTTATTAGTAGTATTGTTAAAAGTGTTTTCATTATTTTCTATCTGCCCCGATGGCTTCTGTGATATTTGCATAGCCATCAGCTTTGAGTAGTTCTACAAGCTCTTTGTTGATGTTCATTATCATATCCGGTCCATGAAATACAATGCCGCTGAGAATCTGTACAAGACTTGCTCCCGCTTTTATGCGTTTGTATGC
>JALWON010000253.1 GCA_027083475.1 Sulfurimonas sp. | reverse complement strand
TTTATAGACCTTTTAGGGGCTTATAAACGCGGGAACTTAGAGCTTGACAAGACGGCAAAAGATATTTTTGAGTCTTGCTTTTTATGTACAAACTGTGTTGATGTCTGCCCAAAATCTCTGCCAACTGATATGATTATAGAACAAGCAAGAAACGACATTGCACAAAAGTTTGGCATCGCTTGGTATAAAAAAACATTCTTTACACTCCTGCGTCACCGTTGGCTTAATGACCTTGCGTTTAAACTTGGGTATACTTTTCAGACTTGTGGTTTTAAAATCCAAGAAGAGACAAACTCGATGCACTCAAGGGTTTCACTGCCAATTTTAAAAACAGAGCGAACCCTGCCAAGTCTTTCAAAAACTTCCTTTTTAAATAGACACAAAGAAGAGGTAGTGGAGAATGGTGGCAAGAGAAAAGTAGCTGTTTTTATAGGGTGTTTAGCAAATTACAACTACACTGAGATAGGTGAGTCACTTTTAGAGATTTTAGCAACACTTGGCATTGATGCCTTTTTAGCACACGACCAAAAATGCTGTTCTGCCCCTGCCTATTTTACAGGAGATTTTGACACTGTTGATGCCAATGCAAAACATAACATCGCTTACTTTGAGAGTTTTGCAAAAGATGTCGAAGCGGTCATTGTTCCTGAGGCGACGTGTTCAGCGATGCTCAAGATCGATTATGAACACTATTTTCATGATGATCCTGCTTGGAAGGCTAGGGCACAGAGTATGAGTCGTAAGATTTTTATGGCAACAGAGTGGCTCCACAATCACACAGACTTAGATAAAATCTTAGCAACAAAAGAGAAAGATAGTCGACTCGTAACCTACCATGACCCTTGCCATGCAAGAAAAATGCAAGGGATCCATCAAGAGCCAAGAAACTTAATCAAGCAAAACTACAATGTCGTAGAGATGCGAGACCCCAATGCCTGTTGTGGGTTTGGTGGAATAACTATGCAGAGTGAAAAATACCACTTTGCAAAAGCCGCAGGCACACCAAAAGCCGCAATGATTAAAGAGACAAAAGCAGAAGTGGTGAGTGCGGAGTGTTCGGCTTGTCGTATGCAAATCAATGCGTCTATGGGCTATGATAAGACAATAACAACTGTGTTTAAAA
>JALWON010000252.1 GCA_027083475.1 Sulfurimonas sp. | reverse complement strand
CTGCATTTGCAAAGATGGGCTTTGATGCCTTTTTTGCAAAACCAACAACAGCGAGTGACCTTTTTAATGCCCTTAATGTCCTAGTAGAAAATGGAAAAGCAAAAGAGCAAGCAAGCCCACTCATAACCCATGAGTACCTCGGAACTCTCTCAAAAGAGGTCAATATTTTACTTGTTGAAGATAACAAAACAAACCAATTAGTTATCGATGGTTTACTTGATAACTTAGAATTAGAGTGCGATTTTGCGAACAATGGTGTTGAAGCACTTGAAATTTTAAATGCTCATAAAAAACAGTATGACCTTATCTTGATGGATTGTCAAATGCCACAAATGGATGGCTACGAGACCACGAAAAATATACGTGCTGGAAATGCGGGTGAAAATAACAAAGAGTTACCTATCTTAGCCCTCACTGCAAATGCCATGCAAGGCGACCAAGAGAAATGCCACCTTGCGGGTATGAGTGACTACTTAGCCAAACCAATCGATGCTAAGAAATTTACTGCTATTTTGCAAAAATGGTTACCCAAAGAAGAATCTATTTAAGTGTCGCTATATACTTTGCAAGGCTATCTATATCTTCATCAGAGAGTCTAGCAACTTGTCCTCTCATGATTCCTTTCATAGCACCACCGTATGTTCCATCTTTGTAACCATGGAGTGCTTTTTTTACCCCTTCTTCACCTAAATTAGCAATTATTTTTGATTTTCCCATTGCGTGTTTTTGGGCATGTACACCATGACATCCTGCACATTTTTTAAACAAATCAGCATTTGCCATTGCAGAATTTGTTGTTAAAAGTGTTCCCACTAAAACGAAACCTTTGAGTATTGAACTGATATTTGTAGTTTTCATTTGAAACTCCTTTTTGTTGTTTGATAGTCGTAGTGTAACAAGTAATTGTGGAGTCATTGTGAAGTCTATTTGAGTTTGCCAAAAACCTTATAGTTGTTCCAGTACACATTGAGGGCTTTTTTGAGTGCTGTATTTGAGAGCTGACTTTTGTGCTTTACCCCAAAACGGCTGATGAAAGCTTCACCCATTACACTTTGCTTTTGTGAGGGCTTTTGCAGATAATGCAACATTGCTTTTTTCACCTCACGTTCACTACTGTACTTGAG
>JALWON010000251.1 GCA_027083475.1 Sulfurimonas sp. | reverse complement strand
TATCTTCATTTGGTGGTGTACCTAGGTAACTCATATTATCTCCTTACCATGTTATTTTATCTAACCCCGCTTGTGTAGTTGCAGCGTTTACTTGTGTTTTTAACCCTTGAAACTTAATAAAATTAGTTTGATTTCTAGTAAGAATAGCACCGCTTAAACCTTGTAACTGAGCATAAGTCATAGGCACTTGATTATTTGCCTTGTCTAACCAAAAGAACCCAGTAGGCACACTTCCAGCACTTAATACACTCACTATTAAATCTTGACTACTCTTATCTGCTTGAAATGTTGTGTTTAGGTAGGCTATATCTAGTTCATTAGCATCATTGTATGCTATACCTAGTTCATTTACTTTAGCTGTTTGTAACTCACTAAATGTAGGTGCTATCATAGCATCAAACTCTGCTTTAGTAATCTCTACTAATCCTGTATGATTCTCTACTATCGGGTCTACGAATAGCTGATTTGATTTGTCTTTATAGTATTTCATTTAATTTATCCTTTACCTTAGCTCGTGCCAATAAGTTAGTGAAGCTGGTTCTGCTGAGGAGTACGCTACATATGTAACACCATTCGGAATAATAATATTCCCTATAGCTATGTTTCCTCCGCCGCTGTTAGTATTTATACCTATCTCCACTGATATACCGTTAACCACTACCCTAACACCAGCTGTAGAGACTGCATTCCTATTAACTCTAATATTTACTACTATAGGCTTACCAGTATTATTAGTATAAGTAACTCCTAAAGCTCTACTCGCAGTTACATCTCGCCAAGTTTGACCTACACCTATGAATACCCCATTATTTACATGTGTTGGTCTAGCATAGTTGTCTGTATCCACACCTCCATTAACATTCATACCTAATAGGTAACTTCTATTCCATCCGCCACCACTCCATTCTGTTCTTAGTAGTCTTGCATTTATATCTCCATTATAATCTCTAACAGCTACAGTATTGACTACATTACCAGTAGAACTCTGTTTACCATCTAACAAATCAGCATCTAGACCACTACCGCTCCCATCTATTTTCTTAATCTCTGTTAGTAATTGTGCTTTACTTACTGTTTCAGCTTTATCATAAACATCGTATGGTCTGTTTCCTGTGCCTCTACCTAT
>JALWON010000250.1 GCA_027083475.1 Sulfurimonas sp. | reverse complement strand
GTGCAGTGAATAGTTCGCAAAATAGACTGAAACTTTTACAAAAATATGCAGACTCAAAAGAGTGTAAAGTTCTTGAAATAGGAAAGATGCTCTGTGTGCGTTGTGGTTGCTATGATGCACTACCCGAGGCAAGGAAGCGGCTTGATTCGATGCAACGAAATTCTGCTTACAGGCACGCTGTTATTGCTCCGACTTATCGTTACAGATTTGCTCCTGAGCAAAAGAAAGAAGTACCCAAAGCAAAAGTTAAAAAAGTTGTAAAAATTGCCATAGCACCAGATATAAATAAGACAAAAGAAATAGAACCTAAAATAGAACCTAAACTAGAGCCAGTTCCGGAAGCTGTAGATGAATTGCAACTAGATGAGATGGATGAAGTGCCACAAGAGAGTGCTGCAACTGCTTCTATAGATGCAACACTAATTGGGCGATATGTAAGTAATAAAAATGTTTATAAGCATGCGCCTTACTTTTTTACTCTTTTTGAATCAGAATATGAGGCAGACAATTATATTATAAGTGGTGGTTTAGCCTATCAAAGTAGAGAACAAAACGAAGAGTTACTAACAAACAATTTGGAGTTTAAATATTTTGGAGATAATTATACATTTAAGATAGGAAAAATGGTGCAAAAGGTGGGGGTGCTTGATTATTTTAGCCTGCAAGATACTCTCAATCCTACTCGGGCGGAATTTTTTTACGATACACAGTTAAATATTAAAAAAATCCCACTTTGGATGAGTAGTGTGGATTACTTTGTAAACGATTCGATTAAATTGACTGTATTTGTCCAACCCTATGATGCAAAGCATTCAAACTACAGAGGAGTCTATGTGGACTATCTTTTAAACCAGTTTATTCCCCAGTATTATAAAGATGTGTTTAGAGCAAAACCTTTAGGGGAAGATGTTTTTTATCCTGTTTACGCCAATTCACTTGTACCCTATTTACAAGAAGATATTAATGATAAATCAGCAGATTCAAAAATCTATCTTAACAAGCTCTCTTTTGGATTTATTTCAGAATATAGTGATACAACAAAAAAGATAGGAGTGCTTTATTTTAACAAATACTCAGAAATTCCTATGATACGGGTAGATCAAAATCTTCTTGATGCTGCCATCGCT
>JALWON010000249.1 GCA_027083475.1 Sulfurimonas sp. | reverse complement strand
CTTGTTTATAAACATTGCGTCGATTCATAATTTTAAGCATCTCTGGTGCAGTATGTTGCAGGGCAATATGCATATGTTTCTCAAGCCACTCTTCATCGAGTATTTCTAAAAATTCATCTGTAATCTGCATAGGTTCAACACTTCCAAGGCGTATGCGACGAACACCACGAATTTGACTCATTTTTTTCATCAATTTCACCAAAGAAGTTTGTTTGTCTTGCCCATAGGAACCTACATTTGTCCCTGTTAAAATAAATTCCCCAAAACCATTCAATGCCAAACGGCTTACCTGTTCTAAAATTTTTGCTTCATTCATACTACGAGCATCACCCCGAACAAATGGGATAATACAGTAAGAACATCGGAAGTTACACCCCTCTTGAATCTTAATAAAAGCCCGACTTTTCCCAACAAAGTCATCAACAATCAACTCATCAATATGGTTTAAGTCACCCTTTTCATAAAAAGGTTTTTCTTGTGCTAGAAGACTCTCTATTTTTTGCTTTTCACTCTGCCCAAAGACACCATGTACCCGTTGTTCTTTGAGTAAAGATTCACCCTTGGTATGTGCCCCACAACCTGTCAAAAAGAGTTTTGCACCCGTATTGTTCTTTTCCAACTGAGAAATATAAGAACGTACATGGGTATCGGCACCATTTGTCACCGTACAGGAGTTAATGACAATTGCATCTGCTTCTGTTTCATCCTGCGTTATTTCATACTCTTGCAGAGCACTCATCATCACTTGGGAATCATAGAGATTTGTTCTGCAACCAAAGGTTTTAAAGTAAACTTTTTTCTTCATCTATACCAACTCATTATTATGTTCAATAGGACTTTCACTCTGCATAGAGATATTAAGTTTTTGTGTAGGGTATGCAATTATTATGTCATCTTCAGCTTTAAATGCATCGATAATTTCTGTTGAAATTGTGCTTCTAAGTGTGAGTGTTCCATAAGCATTTGTCAAATACCAAGCTTCTATATCAATACCATTTGGCACGATAAAAGAGTAGATTCGAGGATCTACATTCGTGTTTTTCAAACTATAATTGTTCCGCAGTTTGTTGAGTTGCTTTCTTGTAATATCAGTATAACCTTTAGAGTATTTTCTTGCTATACCTTTGACAAGATGCATCGCTTTTTTATGATTAGAATCATAAGTAATCGTTATCTTTATGCCATCCCAAACCGTTTTGAGTGAACTATGGGTATAATTAGCTATCATACGAGTAAAGACATAATTATTGGGCACAAAAATAATACGCCCAGCCCGACGGTTTTGATAAATAGAAGTCAGGGTAATATCTTCAAGAATAGTCATACGAAGGAGCGAAATATCCATCACATCTCCAACATATTTCATCCCATCCATATCCACACGAATTCTGTCGCCTACATGAATACTACCACCAAACACAATAACAAGCCATCCTAGAATACTCATAAACCAATCTTTCATCGCAATAGCAATACCCGCAGAAGCAAACCCTAAGATAGTCACAAGATAAGAGGCATTTTCAATATAGTTA
This sequence comes from Sulfurimonas sp., assembly GCA_027083475.1. Classification (GTDB taxonomy): domain Bacteria; phylum Campylobacterota; class Campylobacteria; order Campylobacterales; family Sulfurimonadaceae; genus Sulfurimonas. The sequence continues at coordinate 16,469 of JALWON010000249.1, read as the reverse complement.
AAAAACAAAATAAGAATAATCACTATAAAGTTTGCAACTGTAATAAACTTATTTGCCATATAAAGACGTTCATTATCTTCTATATATTTTTTAACCGCCAAGCGGATAAGAAAAAAGAAAATGAAAACAAAAAGAATAATTAAGCCTATTTTTGTGAGTCTTACGATTCTTTTTGATATATCTTTATTGATATTGAGTTTAATAATATCAACACGCTTTTCATAAACATCATAGGTTGCGTTAATGGTATCAAGGGCTCTTTCAAACTCAGCTAACTCTTTAGCATTTTTCTCTTTTGTTTGTTGATATTTTTCTTCCTTATCTACTTTTACTAACTTTTTATAGAGGGCATCTTTTTGACGGAGTAAGGAGATAAGTTCTTTTAAACTCTCTTTTCTTCTTTTATACTCTTCAAGATTTGCATCTAAAATTTTAATGTAAGAAAACCCTGAAAAAACTTCAAATATATTAGCAATCGTTGGAACATCGCCTAACGCAGGCGGGGTAATCATTTGTGAAAAAGGAGAACTTCCTTTTCCTTTTAAATTATCTATTTGTGCGGTTAAAATATTTTTTTTCGATATAAGGGCATTGAGTTCATCTTGATTTTTTGCCTCTTTTTTATGCTTTTTTAAATAGTCAATTCTTTTTGTAATCTTAAAAAGAGCATCACGAACATCTAAAAATGTCAAATACGAAGCATAACTTTTCACCCACTCCTGTTCACGAGAAATTGAGTTTTCTATCTCTTTAATTTGCGTAAGATACTCTGAGACTTTTTTTGCATCAATTTTCGGAGTCAAGACAGAGTGAGTACTCTTTGTAGTATTGGTCTCTGGCACTCTATTTTCTCCAAAAAGTTGGAGTTGTAAGAGGAAAATAAAAAGAAAAGAGAACTTAAAATGCATCTAAAACACTTAAAACGATATTTTTATCGATACTATCACTGATTTCCACACCCCCAATCCCTCGAGGAAGAATAAAGGTCACCTGAGCATCTGTACTTTTTTTATCTAAAAAGAATGTTTCATAAAAAATTTCACTGCTGGCAATATGGTAGCTTGTTGGTAAATTATATTTTTTTAAAAATTGTTCAACACGGTAGGCTTCATCTTCGCTCATCAACTTGAGTTTGACAGCAAGCCTGTTGGCTAACACCATTCCAATAGCTACAGCCTCCCCATGTAAATAGGTTTTATACTCTGTTTGACTCTCAATCACATGGCCAAAAGTATGTCCATAATTTAAAGCAGCCCGTAAACCATGCTCTTTTTCATCTTTGGCAACCACATCCGCTTTTGTTTGCACTGCCTGTTTGATAGCCTCTTGTAATACCGCTTTGTCGTATAAATCAGCAGACTCTAAAAATACAAAAAAATCTTCATTAAAAGTCACTGCCATCTTCACAATCTCAGCAACACCCGCTCCAAACTCTCTTTGTGGCAGTGTTTGTAAAAAATGGGCATCTATATGTACTGATTGTGGTTGATGAAAGGCACCAATAAGATTTTTTCCATAGCTATTGTTCATCCCTGTTTTTCCACCGACACTTGCATCTACTTGAGAGAGCAGTGTTGTAGGAATCTGCACAAAATCAATACCACGTTGGTAAATACTTGCGACATAACCTGTCATATCTCCTATGACACCTCCCCCAAACGCAATTAACAAAGATTTACGATTAAAACGATGATTAAAAAGCGACTCTAAAATTGTATTGACCGAATCTTGATTTTTATACTCCTCTCCATCAGGTACTGTGATGATATAGAGTTCTTTTACACTGATTTTTGAGAGTAAATATGCCAAATGCAAGCCCGCTACTTTTGGGTTTGTAACAATGGCTACTTTTGTGTCAAAGTGAGTCGCCTCTAAAGGCTCAATGTATATGCTATAAGAGTTATCAACTGTTTTTACTAAGGGAATATGTACTTGCATCTTTTATCCAAATTTTATTATAAGATACATAATACTTAAAAAATGGTAAAAAAAAGCTAAATTAAATCTGTACAGGGATAAAAATTTGATGATAATCATCAAGTTTATAGTAAAGTTTTTCACTATCGGTCGAAAAATAAGAAAAAATTCTTCCCTGTTTCAATTTTGCCGTAAATGGAAGAATATGCATAAAATTTTCTTTCTTTTTGAGTGCTAAAATTGGATTTTCATCCTCTTGTATAATCTTAATTGATTTAGAAAAAATACTTGAGAGATTTTGAAAGTGCTCAATCACTGCTGATTTTTGTTCTTGATGTTCTCGCATATAGTTATGAATCACAATGTTGAGATTCATCTGTTCTGAAATATCAAAAATAGTAGAAGAAATTTTTTCTAAATCACGATTTTGGGAAAGAATAAGTTCTGTGTCTTTAAGGGCGGATAAGCCTTTATGAGAGATTTTAAAAACAGGAATATGGGCATCATACAGTGTTGCTCGTATAGCATCATTTGCAAACATCTCTTTAGAGACAATAATAAGCCCTACATGATAAGCATTCATATCATGATGAAACATCTCTACAAAATCATCCTTATCATAATGAATATCAATACGCACCTTTTGACTGCTATACTTTTTAATCTCTTGAAGTAATGGTATATTTGCAGGGTTTACTACTTTTATAATCATATCGTACCTGTTGAACTTTTCATGTGCCTGTATAGCATGACGAACTAACTCACTTAAAGTTTCATGATTAACAATATTCATATCAATTAAAAGGTAAAGATTTGATCCAAAAGGTTCAGGGAACTGTCCAAGTTCTTGTTTAATCTCTTTATAAACTGATTTTAAAACAGCTGGCTCACCCACTAAAAGGAGTAAATCATTGGGTTGGATCATCCTTCTTCTTGAAGCTAAAATAAGTTTTCGATTACGGTATATGGCAACAATTCTCCAATTTTTCTGCTCAATAACACCTAAATGTTTATACACAAAAGAGCTTCCAAACGGCACAAGTACTTCCATAATCTCGCCCTCACCTATGCCTACATTTTGGGCAATGACAGGAACATTTGGCAAGTAATCTAAAAATCGTGATGCTAAAAGTTCATGACTGTTAATAAAAACAACATTTGAATCTTCATTTTTCAAATTCCATTGATTCAGAACAATAATACGCAACTGTTTTTTAATCGTACGTATATTTTTAATCGTGTTTTCAACATCAATACTACTATCCATCACAATAAAAACTTGTAAAAATTCCATCTTTAAAAGATTGGCTAATTTATATAAACTTGTAGGATCAAACTCATAAAATTTAAAGCGTGCAGGGTTATAATCTTCAAATTGTGTTGCTTTCATCTGCACAATATAGTAAATATTTTCATTACTATTTGTTTGTAAGGTTCTATTTATAAAGTGTTCACCAACACTTCCATCACTGATAATTAAAATCTTTTTCATAAACTACACAAACTACTTATCTTCTAAAAGCATTTTCACTTTTCACCCACATATCTTTTTCTGCTTTTCGCCAAATTCTATTGACAAAATACCCTGTCACTTTAATCATTCTATCGGTATGTTTACTTGAAGTAAAAGATCGCCCCTTTTCCCAAGTATAGAGTATCTCGCCATCTGCTTCATTATAAACATAAGCATCTCTAAGTAATCTATAGGTTCCTATTTGAGACGATTTTTTCTTTGGTTTTGTTTTTACAGATACTTTTGGCTTCATTGGTGTTTTTTGTTTTATATGTGCTTTTGCCTCTTTTTGCTTGAGTGCGAGTGTCAATTCTCTCACTTTTTTTTCTAAGCGCTTTACTTTTTGTTCAAGTGCCTCCGTATTGTCTGTTTGCACATTATTGACATCACTCACAATTTCATATAATCTTTGCACATCATTTGCACTCAATGCAAGATACATTACACTCATTATAAAAAATATTTTCATCTTATACCCTCTTTTTAAGTTGCACACCCATCTCTACATGGTGTGTATACGGAAATTGGTCAAATAATGCCATATCAATGACATCATGTGTTTTACTTAAAATTTCTAAATCCCTCACAAGTGTTTCAGGATTGCATGAAATATAAACAATATTTTCATGTCTTGCACTAAATGCACAAGAGAGTGCATCCATCCCACTTCTTGGAGGATCGACAAAGATACTTTTGATATTATAACTTGTTATCTCTATATCTTTCATACGACGATACTCCCGCACCCCATCAAGGGCAGCAACAAAATCCTCTACACTCATGCGAACAAACTCTATATTTGAAACACCATTGAGTTGCATATTTGCTTTGGCTGCGTTTATGGATGACTTGGAAACCTCTGTAGCAAGGACTTTATCAAATATTTTTGCAAAAGGAATGGTAAAATTCCCTGCCCCACAGTAGAGTTCAAGCAAATCTCCCTGTGCATCTGCAAACTTTTGCATTGCCCATGTAACCATCTGCTCATTCACACGTGGATTTGGCTGTGTAAAACTATTTTCAATATAATGAAATCTATATTTTTCATCCATGATTGTTAAAGTCTCAGTAATAAAATCTTGTCCTATTATCATCTTTTGTTTGCGTGAGCGTCCTATGATATAAATACCTAAATCATCTGCAATTTCAGATGCTAAGGTCTGCCATTGTGCATCAAGCTTTCTATGATACAAAAGTGAGACAACAATCTCTCCACTACTCGAACTTAAAAAATCAGCACCAAAGAGTTTAAAACCCATTGCTTTTTCTTGAATTTTTTTCAGCAGTTTTGGCATTAAATCTACGATATATTCATTTACCTGAGGGCATTCACCAATAAAGACAACCTGCCCTTTTTCTCTATGATTCATAGCATAATGAAGAAGTTCTCCCTCATGCCATATTTTAAATTCACTCCGTGCACGATAATGGGCATCTAAAGATTCAAAAATTGCAATTTCATCATGATAAAAAGAGGCAAATCGCTCTTTATTGAGTGCTAGTTTTGTTGCCAGCTGCGTTTCATAGCCACCCTCATAGAGCTTACAAGCGCCACATTCACCAAAGTGTTCACATTCCATGCATATCCCTTTTATTATTTAATAGAAGCAATTAAATTGCCTATAAGTAAGTTCCAGCCATCAATAAGGACAAAAACTAAGATTTTAAAGGGAAGAGAAATCATGACAGGCGGTAACATCATCATACCCATAGACATCAAAATTGATGCCACAACCATATCAATCACTAAAAATGGCAAAAATATCAAAAATCCAATCTCAAAAGCTGTTTTTATCTCACTAATCACAAATGCAGGGATGACAATAGAGAGTGGTACTTCTGCTACTGTTTGTGGATTTTTCATCTTTCGTATACGAAAAAAGAGGGCTAAATCTTTCTCTCTTGTATTACGAATCATAAAATTTTTAAAGGGAAGTGTGGTTTTTGCAAAAGCTTCTTCATAGCCTATCTCTTCTGCAATATAGGGCTTAATCCCTGCTTCATATGCCTTCGTTCCTACAGGTTCCATCACAAAAAAAGTCAGTATCATCGCAAGCATGACAAGCAGTTGTGTCGGTGGGACCTGTTGTGTTCCAAGTGCTTGGCGTAAAAAGCCAAATACAATCACAAAACGGGTAAATGTTGTCATTACTAAAACCATGGAAGGTGCTAAGAAAAGGAGCGTTAAAACAACAAGAACATTTAAAGAGGAGACCAACTGTTGAGGTGTATCTGGAGCGGCAAGATTAAAATTCATCGTAGGAATATTCACGGCTTGTGCACCCAAAAGTGTAGAGAGTGCTACAAAAAGAACAAGTAAACGCAACATTACTTACTTGCTTCCTTTTGTAAAATATTTTTCTCAACACGCTCTTTATTATCATCTTTTGCACCAAAAAAGTGCAACTCAACACGACGATTTTTTTCTCGTCCACTTGCTGTTGCATTGGTTGCGATAGGTTTATACTCTGCAAAACCTGCTGCACTCAAAATCTTTGGAGAGACACCATCGAGCAGTAACTCATGCAGTACAGAAATAGCACGTGCAGAAGAGAGATCCCAGTTATCTTTAAAAGGGCTTCTAGTACTTGGAGGCTGATTGTCAGTATGTCCTTGGACACTTACATTCATACTCTTTGGCAACTCATCAATAATCAAAGCGACTCTTTTTAAAAAGAGTAAGGCATCTTGATTTTCTATTGTCGCACTATCAGGTTGAAACAAAAGAGAGGCTGGAAGCTTAATCACAAACCCCTCTTGTGCATCATCAAGGGTAATCGCCGGACCATGCCCTTTTTCCATCATCTCATTTGCTTCACCTACAGCCTGTTGTACACGATTTACAGTTTCACTTGTTTCATCCTGAGACTCTATAGGTGTTGATTCTTGGATACGTTTTTTTGAGATTTCTGTTTTAGTTCCACCTTCTAAAACGCTCATAGCCCCTGAGAGCGAGCCAATGGCTTCTGAAACTTTTTTTGCATCCATACTTGACATAGAAAGGAGCAAAACGAAGAAACAAAGCAGGAGTGACATCAAGTCACCAAAGGCAGCTAGCCAAGCAGGGAGACACTCTTCACATTCGGGACACTTATTTTTGGCCATTATTTACTTCTTTTAGTCAAACTGACTGACTCTATCTGCAGGGGCAAGATAACTCAGGAGTTTTGCTTCTAAAGCTCTTGGAGCATCCCCTGATTGTATCGACATAATTCCTGCTAAAATCATCTCTTTGACTAAGGTTTCTTCATCATTACGAATAGACAAAATATTGTAAATTGGTGTTCCAAACACATTCCCAATAATAGCACCATACATCGTTGTCAGCAAGGCAACTGCCATTGATGGACCAATGGCTGAAGGGTCTGCCATATTTAAAAGCATGGCAACCAGCCCAATAAGTGTTCCAACCATCCCCATAGCTCCAGCCAGTCCTGCCCACTGGTTAAAGATAGAACCATGAATTTTATGTCGTGTGCTTGTTTGCTCCATCTCTATCTCTAAAAGTTCTCGAATAGTGTCTGGATCACTCCCATCAATAGCCATAGATAAACCTTTTTTCAAAAATTCATTCTCCTCACTATTGACATCACCTTCAAGGGCTAAGATACCATCTTTTCTTGCTTTTGTTGCAAACTCAACAAGTTTTTTAATGAGTTCTGCCACATCCTCTTCACCAGGTTTGACAGCTTTCATGAAAATCTTTGTAAATGCTTTCATTTGAGCTGGTTTAAACGAGACCATCAAAGCCCCTATACTCCCTCCAACAACAATCATAACAGAGGGAATATCTATATATGCACCGACTCCAACACCCATAATCATTGAGATAATGAACAGCGCTAAAATTAAAACAATACCAATGACTGTACCTAAATCCATTCAAACACCTTAGTAAGTGCCTGACCATGATAAATGTCATATTCAACAACATTTAAAAGGTTTAGATTCAAGGCAAACTTTGGTTGGCGATACAAGTATCGTTAGCCTAAGTTTAACGAAGAAGATAAATCTTTTAAATGTTGCCCTTCGGGTGAAGAAAGAAAACAGAACCTACTTCGTTGAAAATCCTTGAAGCTACGAGTAGCTCCTGCGAATTTTTGCCTTGTATCTTCTGTTTTCTTTCTTCATTGAATTATGATATTTATCATGGTCAGGCACTTATAATTTATAATGGCACTATAATACCACAATTATTATTAGATTTCTCGTATTGAAGTTATTTTCGCGATGAGTAAGACAATAAGCCATGCTAAAATCATCGTTATCACTGTATGACTTAAAAAATGATCTCCGATAATCATTTTATAGAGTCCTGTACTCCACCCAGCAAAAAGTCCAATGCCCAAACCTATAAAACGGTTGCGTTTTCTTTTAAAAAAGAAAAAAAGACTCAAAAGTGCAAAACCACCACTTGCGTGTCCTGCTGGCCAACATTTTGTTTGTGGTTTTTTAAAATCACTCGGGTATTTTTCCCATACAGCTGTTTTAGGATAGACTCCCCCATAACGTATCTCGTTTTTAGGACAAGGCATATTTGTATGACTCTTCAGTAATCCTACGATACTTGGAACAAAAATAGCAGAGAGTAAAATAATTACAATCCCTCTTTTGTACTTTTGAACAAAAGCTTTTTTTCGAAAAAGAAGAGAGCCGATTAAGAGTGTCACCGCAAAGAGAATTAAAAATCTTTTGGCAGCATAATAAAATATAAATTTATAAGGTTCTGCATACCACGATAAAATCCAACGGTGTGTTTGAAAATTGTAAAAAGAGTCCTGCACAAGCAGGTCAATATCACTTATACCAAAATAAACAATACTTACAACTAAAACAAAAGCTGTAAAAAAAATCTGTTTATTAAGGCTCATAATGCAACATATCCATCTCTTTTTTATACTCTTTTGTCTCTACATTAAAAAGCCCTAACAAGGTGGAAAAAAGTGCATCTTGTGTGTACTCTTTATCGGCTTTAAAGGCACTCAAGTGAAGCTCTTTTTTCATCCTCTCACCAAACCATAGCAAAGCGCCAATATGCGTTTGGGCATCTGGAGCCATGAAGTAAGGAAGCCCATGTAAGTAAACACCACCCTCACCCAAACTCTCACCATGGTCACTCATGTAAATCATTGCCGTATCATACTCTTTGTCATAGCTTTTGAGAAAGTGAATTGTTTTTGTTAAAAAAGTATCTGTCTGTAAAATAGCATTATCATAAGCATTGGCAATTGCCTCTTTGGAGCACTGTTCAAGCTGATTTGTTTTACATACAGGAGTGAACTTTTCAAACTCTTTCGTATAGCGTCTGTAGTAAGCAGGGCCATGATTTCCCATTTGATGTAAAACGATGAGAATATCTTGTTCTTTGTTTTTTGCTATAAATTTATCTAAACCGACAAGCATACCTATATCACGGCATTCACCCTCTTGACAATCAGGATTATTTTGAGCAGTTTTATAATCTTCATAAGGTACCCGCAAGGCAACACCTTTAGAATCAGAGTTATTATCTCTCCATAAAATAGCGACTTTTTTTGTATGTTTGAGCACATCTAACACATTTTCTGTGCTGATTCCTTTTTTATAACTATAACTACTTCTGTCATACTTAGAGAACATACAAGGCACAGAAACTGCAGTAGAGGTACCACAAGAGAAGACATTTGGAAGATTAATAATATCTTCTTGTGCTAAAAGAGGATTGGTCTCTCGCTCATACCCATTGAGGCTAAAATGATCCGCTCGACTCGCTTCACCTACCACCATAATGATGATTTTTTTACGAGCCTTTGTATCGAGTATTTTGGCATCAAGTCCGATAGGTTTGACAACCAAAGGAGCCGAATTAAAAGTTAAGTTTATATACTTCCCTGTAGAGTAAATCCAATATGTCGGGTTAATCGTAAAACGCAGGGGCTTATGCTCACGTACAAAAGAGGTATAGTGCTTCGAAAAGGAGAAAACAGCCACTCCAATAACAGCTAAAGAGAAGAGTAATAATTTTATTCTTGAGAAAAACTCTTGTTTCAATCCTCGCTCTTCAAGCTTGATTTTATACACATAGTATGCTGGAAGCAGACCGAAAAAGACAAAGTATAGGACCTGTTTCACACTCAGGAGGTCTAAAGATTCATGAATATTTGTTTGCATCATATTGCGTATCATTGTTGCATCTATAATGACATGGTAGGTATTCATAAAATAGCTTGTCATTGAAGAAACAAGTAAAAGTGTAATAGCAATAGGCTTTATCGTGTACTTAAAACTTACAAGTCCTAACAAAAATATCAGAAAAAAGCTTATGACAAAAGCAATAGAGAGGACAAAGCCAAGATTTTCTTCAAGGGTATAGACTTTGATAAGGTTTGCAAAAAAGCTGTAGTTATAAAAGAGTGTAAAAAATAGACTAAGCGAGACAAGGAGTTTTGTTTGTGTTATTGTTTTCAAAATGAGTTTTCTTTTTTATTATTTCTTATAATTATACACTTTTAGTATAAATATTTAGTTAAAAGTGATAGAATAACACAAGGGCAACTCTAAAAACTTTAGAGGTGCCCTTAATTCAAAAAAGAGAGAGAGTATGAATAAACAAAATATAAGTATCGTTATCTTAGCTGCTGGTAAAGGCAGTCGCATGAAATCATCAAAAGCAAAGGTGCTCCATGCCATCAGTGGAAAGCCTATGCTCTACCATATCATCAAAGCTTCTCGTGAAATTTCCGATGATATTACTGTCGTTATTGCTCACCAAAAAGAGGCTGTAAAAGAACAGATGCAAGCTTTTTTTGACGATATAAATTTTGTTGTTCAAGATGCACAAAACTTTCCAGGTACGGGTGGTGCTATGAAAAATGTCACCCCTAAAAATGAAAAAGTTTTAGTGCTTAATGGCGATATGCCGCTCATCACTTCAAATGCCCTGCAAGGCTTTTTAGATACACAAGCCGATATTATTATGAGTATTTTTGATTTAGAAGACCCAAGTGGCTATGGTCGTGTTGTCATAAAAAACAATCAAGTCCAGTATATTGTTGAGCAAAAAGATGCCAATGAAGAGGAGCTACAAACGACAACGGTAAATGCAGGAATCTATGCGTTTAGCAAGGCAGTCATAGAAAAGTATATTCCCCTTTTAAGTAATGACAATGCACAAGAGGAGTACTACCTTACAGATGTTATCTCCATGGCGAAAAAAGATGGTCTCAGCATTGCCCCTCTTTTAGTAGATGAAGAGCATTTTAAAGGTGTCAATTCTAAAAAAGATTTAGCAGACTCAGAAGTGATTATGCAAGAGCGTATCAAAACAAAATGGATGGAAGCAGGTGTAGTTATGCAACTTCCTTCAACGATTTATATAGATGAGAGTGTGACATTTGAGGGGGAATGTCTTATAGAAAATGGCTGTCGATTAACAGGAGAAACCCTTATCGTCAATTCACACATCAAAGCATCAAGTGTCATTGAAGATAGTGTTGTCAAAAACTCAGATGTGGGACCAATGGCACACCTTCGCCCTGCTTCACATATAGAAGACACACACATTGGGAACTATGTTGAAGTAAAAAAATCTTCACTCAAAGGTGTCAAAGCAGGACATTTAAGCTACCTTGGAGATGCCCAAATTGAAGAAGGCACAAACATTGGAGCAGGAACGATTACCTGTAATTATGATGGGATTAAAAAATACAAAACTATCATTGGAAAAAATGTTTTTATAGGCAGTGACAGCCAACTTGTAGCCCCTGTAACCATTGAAGATGATGTTATCATTGCAGCTGGAACAACGGTAACAAGTGGAAAAGTAGGCAGTGGTAATCTCGCTATCAACAGAACAAAAATGGCACTTGTAAAAGATTATTATTATAGATTTTTTGGTACAAAATAATCCAAACACTCAAGCTGACCCTCAAACCTGAATTTACACAAAAATTCAAAGAGGGCTACCCTCTCATTACCAAAGATATTTTCACAGATTTTAGTGCCCTGCAAACGCAAGGCACACTCTTAAATCTTTACGATACAAAACGCAACTTCATCGCTCGTGGCTATTATGCCATTCAGAATAAAGGGCACGGTTGGGTGCTTACACAGCAAAAAGAAGAGGCAATTGATATTGCTTTTTTCATAAAAAAAATACAATCTGCACTTGCTTATAGAGAAAGTTTTTATGCAGATGCCACAACAACGGCATTTCGAGTACTCAATGGAGAAGGTGATGGACTTGGGGGACTCACAATTGATTATTTTGATGGATATTACCTTTTTACCTGGTATTCCCTTGGAATTTTTGAGTTCAGATCGCTTATTTTAGAAGCTTTTCAACAGAGTGTCTCTTTTAAAGGTCTCTACCAAAAAAAACGTTTTGACAGTAAAGGAAAGTATCTTGATGACAAAGATGACTTTCTTTTAGGAACGCAAGCCCCTGCGCCACTTCTTATCAAAGAGAATGGTGTTACTTTTTCTATTTATCTTGATGATGGTGCGATGACAGGTCTCTTTTTAGACCAAAGAGAAGTACGAAAAACACTCAGAGACAAGTATGCCAAAAACAAAAAACTCCTCAATACTTTCTCATACACTGGTGCTTTTTCTGTTTTTGCCGCCCTTGGGGGTGCCCTAGAGACAACAAGTGTGGACTTAGCCAAACGCAGTCTCCCAAAAACAACAGAGCAATTTGAAAATAATCATATTGATGCAGCAAAACAAAACATTGTTGTTGAGGATGTTTTTTTATATTTTAAATATGCCCTGCGAAAAAAAATGCTTTTTGACATTGTTGTAGCCGACCCTCCAAGCTTTGCTCGCAGTAAAAAACACACCTTTAGTGCAAACAAAGATTATGTGAAACTTCTCAAAGAGATTATTCAAATCACAAAAGTAGGTGGAGTCATTGTTGCTTCAACAAATGCGGCGAGCTTTAGTATGATGCGATTTCATGATTTTATCGCGACAGCATTTAAAGAGTTAAAGGGAAAATATAAAGTTTTAGAGAGTTACTCTTTGCCAAAAGATTTTAGAGTACATGAAAAATTTCAGGAGGGAAACTACTTAAAAGTAGTTTTTATTCGAAAAATAAAGTAGCTACCTAAAAGCTTATGCAGCCATCACCTTATCAAGTGCACGCTCAAAAGATTCTAAATCAAGTTCAAACTCTTCTATGCTCTCTTTTGCATTTTCTATAGACTCTGGTGTAATTTCACCATTTGGCATAACTGTTTCACGAATGACTTTAAGCTTTGCTGCCATCTCTTTTTCTTCTTCATATGTTCCATCAGGATCATCACTGTATCTGATAATATGAATAATATCAGGATCTAAATTCCAATGATGAAAGAGTGTTGCTGTCACATCTGTTGTTTGTGCCCCACATGCAGTTTTTTCTGCATTGGCTATATCTTCACCACTTTTTAATGCCTCTTTAATGACATCAGCTTTCCCATCTTCTATCAAAGTTTTTGAAATAACAACTCTGCCTAAATCAACCAAGAAAGCAGCAGGCCCTAAGATTGAAAGCTGTTTTGAAGATCGACGAATTAACCAGTTTATCATCAGTGCAAGTTGTGTCTCACATGCCTTTTTAAACTGCTCTTTTGTCATCTCATAAGGAGAGAGGTCTATGGTGAAATTTGAATCAACGGCACTATTAAGAACAAAAGTACGCACAGAATCTTTTCCTAAAAGTGAAATAGCCTGCTGTATGCTCTTAATAGTACTTTTCATACCATACATAGGAGAATTGACAATACGTAAAATTGCAGCTGTTAAGAGAGGATCTTTTTCTATCGCTTTTTGCATATCTGCAAAAGTTGAATCTGGATTTTGATAAATTCTCTCTACTTCTTGTACCGATTCTGGTAGTGGAGGAATAGAGTCTATGTTTTCAAGGAGTGTTTTTGTCATCGTTGAACCTTCGTAATTATATGCTCAAATTGTAGTGCAAATTTGACACATATACTCCCCATAACTTCATCACAGGTGCATAAATTTTTAAATGTTTACTGAAAGTAACATTTTAAAGACTTTATGTTTATTACAACTTATTATAGTATCATTATATAAAGCTATCACACACAAGGATATGATGTGCCCTCTTTTTTAAACTATACATTACTTATGATTGAAGATGATAAAGACAAAAACCATGCCATTACAGCATTTTTAGAGTATAAAGTACAAAAATATTATACTGCCTATGATACAGACAAAGGATTAACTCTTTTCTTAGAGAAAAAACCGCAAATCCTTTTACTCGATAGTGCTGTCAAAAATGCACTCTCTTTTTTACAAAGAATTAAAAAACTAGACGAAAATATTATTATTATCCTTATTGTGAAAGAGGAAAACAAGGCATCCCTTTTTGACTTTATTCAACTCGGTATTGATGCTTTTTGGCTAGAACCGCTTCTGTTAAAAGAGTTTACAAAAATTTTACAGAAGGTCAGTACTACTTTAACATTAGAGTGGAAATTAGCACAAAACAATAATCATAAATATGACTATCTCACAGGGCTTCCAAACTCTTTTCAAATGCAAGAGAGTCTTGATGCAGGAGAGTATAAGCATATTGTCCTCTTAGACATTTCCAATTTTTCTACCATTAATAAACAGTATGGAAAAGAGACAGCAAATACCATCTTACAAACTGTTGCAAAAGAGCTCACCAACCATACAACGGCAAGAAGTGCTTTGTTTAAAGCAGAATCCGATCGCTTTATCTTTTTACTCAAAGAAGAAGATCCCGAAAAAATTGAAATATTTTGCCAACAGATTATTGGTTTTTTTGATACAAAATCGATTAAAGTAAAACAGCAACATATTAACATTGGTTTTTCCATCGGTATTGCCAAAATCACAGAACAAGAAAAAAGCATTTTAAATGCTGAATATGCCTTAGAGTTTGGCAAGGGTTTAGGGAGCAGATACTACTATTTTTTTGATGGAGATGCACAAAACATTCAAAAAGAAAAAGATATTATCAAATGGCTCGATGTCACAAAAGAGATGCTCGAAAAAAACCTCATAGAGCCCTATTATCAACCCATTGTCAATATCAAAAGTGGTGAGATAGTCAAGTATGAAGTACTTGCACGCGGCTACTACAACGGCGAGCTCTATTCACCTTACCAATTTCTTGGTTCTGCTGAGCGAATGGGACTGATTAGTTCATTGACACGAATGATTATCAACAAGAGTTTTGCCTACTTTGAGGGAACGGACATCTGTTTTTCCATCAACCTCACACAAAGAGATTTACTCGATAAATACCTCATGACTTTTCTCCAACAGAAACTACAAACCTACGATATTCAACCAAAAAATGTCACCTTTGAAATTTTAGAGAGTGTCACAGCTGAAGAGTATTTAGAAATTTTACTCAAACAACTTAAAAATCTTAAAAAAATGGGTTTTGAAATTGCTATGGATGATTTTGGCATTGAAAACTCTACATTTAGCCGTATGTTAGAGATTGATTTTGATTATATTAAAATAGATGCTGCGTTTATCAAAAATCTTGAAAATGACAGCATAAAAGACAAGGTGATTGTATCGGCCATAGTTGGTATGGCAAAAGCCCTCAACATCCCTACCATTGCCGAATTTGTTAAAAATGAAAAAATCTTGCAAATCGTCAAAGATTTAGGTGTCGATATGGCTCAAGGGGAGTACTTCGCACAACCCCAAAAGTTTATTGAGAAGTAATGCCTTGAAGCTCTACTAAAAAATCCTTAGCATTCTCATAGCCATTAACATGTTTTATCACCGTTTCATCACTCTTTAAAAAATAGAGTGTAGGTGTCACAAAATGCTCAAGTGCCAAAGGCACAAAATCTTCATGAATATCCAGATGCACCGCTATAAAATCTTTCGCCAAAGCCTTTTGCACCGCACTATTTTGAAGCACCACATTTTTCATATATTTACAAGCAGGACACCCTTTTTGAGAGAGTAAAACAAAGACTTTCTTGTGCTCTTTGGCTGCAATATCATAAGCATCATCCAAATCTTTCACCCAATGCACCTCTGCAAAAAGCACACTTGTAAAGAGTACCATCATTATAATTATCTTTTTCATCTTCAACTCCTACAATTTATTTAGATGCGCTAAAAACTCTTCTGGTTCCATATAGCCTATAAGTGTTTTTGATTCTAAAACATGCGAATTTGCATCAAAAAAGATAATTGCAGGTGGTCCAAAAACACCATATTTTTGACTCAATGCCTTTTCTTGCTCCCCATTTGCAGTAACATCTGCACGTACAAGTACAAACTCATTCATTTTAGCACGTACTTGAGGGTCTGCAAAGGTAATTGCATCAAACTCTTTACAAGAGGTACACCAATCGGCTGCAAAATCTAAAAGGATTTTTTTACCTCTATTTTTTGCTAACACAGCATCTAACTCTGCGACTGATTTTACAATGTGAAATTTTTTCTCTGTTTGTTTTTCTTCTGTAGCCACTCTTTGCACTGTAGGTTTGTTTAAAAATGCCAAAGGTTTGCTCATACTTGAACTCCCCGCTAAATACCCAATAAACAGAGCAACAGAGTAGATAAAAATAATCATCGCAACACTCTGTTTAAAGAAATGGTGCCCTTTTTCAAATACACCTAAAAAGAGTGAAAAACCAATACCTAAAATACTATACATAATCATAATAACAGAAGGTGCAAGTATTTTCTCAAGCATCCAAATTGCCACACCAAGCATAACTACACCAAAAACAGCAGAGACTAAGGTCATCCAATCTCCCGGTTTTGGCATAAACTTTCCTGCACTGACACCTACAATAATAAGCGGAACACCCATCCCGATACTCATGCTAAAAAGAGCCATACCTCCAAGCAAGGCATCCCCTGTTTGACCAATGTAAACAAGGGCTCCAGCAAGTGGTGCTGCCACACATGGTCCAACAATAAGTGCCGATAAAAAGCCCATAATAGCAACACCAATATAGCCTGAACCATGCTGTTTTGCACTAATTTTTGTCACCAAAGCATCAGGAAGTTTTAACTCATAAAAACCAAACATACTAAAAGC
>JALWON010000248.1 GCA_027083475.1 Sulfurimonas sp. | reverse complement strand
TTCGGGCTTGTGGCTCCAGGTGTGGGTTGGGCACTTTGGAAAGATTGGTCACTCCTTCCTGAGGAACTTATTTTTCATGTAAATTACCTTGGTGGTGATATGCCTACTTTTGCTTTGAACTTCTCTCGCCCCGGTTCACAAGTTATCGCACAGTATTACAACTTTATCCGTTTAGGTTCTGAGGGGTATAGAAAAGTGCATCAAGCATGTTTAGATGTTACTGCTTTTCTCCAAAGTGAGCTAGAAAAAACAGGTATATTTGAGACAATCATTAGTGATATACATATGCCACTTCTTGCATTTAGACTCAAAGGAAAACACACCTTTAGTGTCTATCAAATCTCTGATAAACTCCGTTACCATGGTTGGCAAGTTCCTGCTTATACACTTGCCAAAAACTGTGAGGATGTTTCCATTCTTAGAATTGTTGTGAAAGAGGGATTTGATTATGATCTTGCAAGTCTTTTACTCAAGCATCTGCATGAAGCAGTTGTATTGTTAGAAAAAGAGGAAGAGATACAACTTCCATTAGGAAGTAGTACGAAGGTTTGCTAAGACAAAAACAATAGAACTTATGATACTATTTTCTTAACATAAATAATTTTAGGAGACACCCTATGCAAAAGCCAACAGCAGATGAAGTATATACAATGATGAAAGATGCGATAGGGGAAGAGTATATGTCTCCTGCAATGAAACAGGCACATAAAACGGCTCCTTCGCTTTTAGTAGATCATGGTCTCAGTTGTAATCAAAGTATCAAAAGTGAAGAGAATGCCTTAGATATGAAAACATCTGTCCTTATTTTTCTTGCGGCTTCTTTAGCACTCAAAGATGACGCTTGCACAAGTGCCTTTGCAAGACTCAGTGATGATGTTGGCATTAGCAATGAAGAACTGACTTCAGTGATTCGGATTGTCAAGCATGCAGCAGCAAGTGGTGTCATAGGTGCGAGTGAAGTACTTTTAGATTATATGAGTAAACGCAAGTAGAGAGCATAAACAACTCTGTGGATTATCTACTCTATTTTTTCCTTACTTTCGTTTTTTCTACTCTTTTTGGTGTCATAGGGCTTGGCTCATCGCTTGTGCTCGTTCCAGCACTGAGTCTGCTTGGAGTAGAGTTTAGCTTTGCAAAGGCAATAGGGCTTTTTGTCAATGGCATTACAACCCTCTCTATCAGTATAAAAAATATCAAAAGTGGTATGCTTTCATTTATCGAAATAGTCCCATATTTGATTGTAAGTATTTTATTTGCTACTTTAGGGGCCTATGCAACGTTATATATCTCAAAAAATGTTGTGCAAATTTTACTCTTGTTATTTGTCTTTTTAAGTGTATTCCTGATGTTTACACATCTCCATCAGCAAGCATCCAAAAAACAAGCTTCTCATCTTTTCCTTACGAGTATAATCGCTCTTATCGCTTTTGTTGGTGGACTTATTGGTGTGGGTGGAGGGGCTGTCTATCTTCCACTTTTTCTGTTATTGGGGATAAACGCCAAAAAAAGTATCTCTTTGACAAGTGTACTCATTCCATTTGTGAGTTTTAGCGGATTTATGAGTTATGCGACATTTGTACAGATAGATTGGTTTTTACTCACTGTTGTAGGAGTTGCTGCGATGTTTGGCGGGATACTCTCTCATAAGATTACCAAACAAATAAGCAACGAAAAACTTTTAAAAATCTTTATAGCCTTCATCTTATTAGGAGTATGCATTGCTATGATATACAAGGAACTCTTATGAATGTAGAACTTTCAAAAAATGAAGTAAAAATATATGAAGAGATTATATTTGATGATAATCTGCTTTTTGAGCTCAATGCCATTCCTCAAATGGTGGTCAATAAAGATAGAGTAATTGTACGAGTCAATAAAAAATTTACGAAACTTTTTGGGTATAGCAGTGAGGAGATTTTGGGCAAACAAACCGCAAAACTTACTCCAAGTTTAGAAAAATTCAAAGAGTATGCTCAATATTTTGTGCAAACAAAAGAGGGAATTATAAAGAGTGAAGAGTTAGAGTATAAGAAAAAAGATGGAACACTCTTTTGGGTAAAACTTGAAGGAAATCCTATTAACAAAAGTACAGATGAACTTTTGATACTCTGGTCATTTATTGACATTACTAAAGAGGTGTACTACCGTAAAGAGTTAGAACTACTTGCCTCTACTGATCCCATGACAAAGCTTTATAATCGCCGTTACTTTAGTGAACTCGCCACAACTGTTGTACAACTTGCCAAACGTAGTGGGCTTGTGTACTCTGTTATTATGGTGGATATTGATAAATTCAAACGCATTAACGATGCTTATGGACATAAGGTAGGTGATGAGGTAATCATTGCGTTAGCCAAAGTACTCAAATGTAATGGAAGAAAGAGTGATATAGTCAGCCGATGGGGAGGGGAAGAGTTTGTTATTTTACTCCCACAAACGAAGCTAGATGGTGCTGCAGAGATTGCTGAAAAATTAAGAAAAAATGTAGAAAGATTACAAGTGTTTGCAGGAGAAGATAATAAAATTTCTTTTACCATCAGTCTAGGAGTGGCAACTGTTAATTTTGAAGATTGTCCTGATGTTGAAGCTGTCATTAACAATGCAGATAAGGCACTTTATGTTGCCAAAGAGAGTGGTCGTAATAGAGTTGAAATATTTCAACTCTAAGATTTGAGTAGAATTTTAACGCTCAAATGTATCAAAAGCAGCTTTTGCATTTCCCATGACAGCACTTGATTGTGCGTGTTTTACTATTTTTACAAGGAAGGCGAGTTCCTCTTTTGTAAGTCCCATTTTTTTGAGCATTTTTGTTTGCTCTGCAATGCACTCTTCACTTCCAAGTGTGATAGAAGTTGCGAGTGCTAACATCATAGATGTTTTTGGCTCAAATGGATTTTTCTCATCTTGCATACTAAACTTACTGCTCATTGCTTGTTCAACTAAGAAACGAGGGTCAACGGCTTTTGCACTATTGAGTGATGCAGGAAGCGCTCCCATCTTTTCAATCATCATTTTTTCTACTTGTTCTGGTGTTACTGGGTTCATTTTATTTCCTTTTATTTAACTAACTAGTTAATTGTATAAATATTTAGTTTAAAATCAGATTAAAGTAACAATATATCAAGATAATTTGATATATTGTTACTTCTATGTTACTATTACAGAAAAAAAAGGAAGCTAATGAAAATAGAAGTACTGGGAATAGGGTGTGCAAAATGTATCACACTTGAAAAAATTGTCAAAGAGGTAGTGAGTCATTTAGATGGAAATTATGAAGTGGTGAAAGTAAGTGAAATTTTGGAAATAATGAAGTATAACATAGTGAGTATGCCAGGGTTTGCTATTGATGGGAAGCTTCTTACTTCAGGGAAAGTTTTGAGTCGTGATGCCATTGCTCGCTACATCAAAGAGGCAAAAGAAAATGTTTAAAAAGTTTTGCTGATGGAGAGTTATTTTATACAATTATTGGAGTCGAGTTCTTCTCTTGTCTTTTTAGGTGCATTTCTTTTAGGAAGCATAACAGCAGCTGCTCCGTGTTCTCTTGTGAGTGTGCCTTTACTTGTTGGCACTTCTGTAGCACTTAACAAAGACTTAAAGGGAAGAAAAAAAGTCCTTTACACCTATACTTTTACAGCCCTTTTCGCTTTTGGGATTGCTGTGAGTTTTTCCATCCTTGGGTTTGTTGTCGCAAAATTTGGCGGTTTTTTCTCTGTGGCACCACTTTGGGCATATCTTATTGCGGGGAGTGCAAGTATCTTGATTGGCTTGTATGCATTTGGAATTTTTGGTGAAATTGACAAATCGATTTTCATACACAAGTTTATCCAATACAGACTTTTTGGTGGTTTTCTCATCGGTCTCATCTTTGGTTTAGTGAGTACTCCTTGTGCTTCTGCACCACTCTTTGCCATCATCTCTTTAGCAGGGAAGAGTGGCTATGTTTATGCCTATTCGCTCATTTTTATTTTTGCACTGGGACACTCTCTTTTACTTCTCTTTGCTGGTATTTCAGTAGGATTTGCACAAAGTATCGTCTCAAGTAAACTCATGGCAAAAGTTTCTGATGCTCTCAACAAGGGCTTTGCTTTCTTACTGATAGGCTTTGGAATTTACTTTTTTTATAAAGCTTATTTGCAACTTTAAAATTATATTTATTTTTATTATGTTACAATTAACTAGTTGGTTAGTTATAAATAAAAGGTTTAAGATTTGAAGAATTTTTTAGAAAGAGAAAATCGCTATATGAAAAACATAGATTTAGCATTTTTACTGATTCCTATGATTTTGTTACCACTTCTTTTTGAGTGGTATCTTCATGTGAATGAAAATGCTTTTTTTATGTACTATAGAGAAGAAATCTTAATCGCAAATATTATCTATATAGTATTAGCACGGTTTCTTCTGCTTGATAGTGCTATCTATATCTTTTCGCACTCTAAACATAAAGTCAATATGGCACTGATTCAAGTTGTCTTGTTGTATTTGGAAGTGACACTTGTGACGATTGTTTATTATGCGAGTGTTTTTTATATCTTTGATGTTTTTTCGCTTTTCCATTTGAGTGCACAACTTACACCTGAAAATTTACAGACTATTCATGAACATGGTTTTGTGACTTCTATGTATATCTCAGCTGTGACTTTTACCACTCTTGGTTCGGGGGATTGGATTCCACAGACTTTAAGTGGGATGATTGCCGTAACGTCAGAGGCAATACTCGGTGTCATTCAAGGGGGTGTTTTTGTGGCAATCCTCATTTATGCACATCAAAATAAAGAAATTATAAATTCTAAGGGGTAACAATGGCAAAACAAAAACGCAATGCTGCACTTACAAAAGAGAAAATCATTACAAATGCGATGCTGCTTTTTGCAAAAAATGGCTAC
>JALWON010000247.1 GCA_027083475.1 Sulfurimonas sp. | reverse complement strand
GGTGGTGATGATAATCTTAAAATCAATAATGCAGCTGAGGGCTATAATACAATTGATGGAGGAAGTGGTAATAATACCATCCAAGCAGGTGATGGTTGGGAAAAAGTCAAAACAAATAGTGGTGATGATAATCTAACTATAGGCAACAACACTACAGATGTTCAAATGGGTGGAGGTAATGACAGTCTCAATATAGGTGATGCTGGTGCAGGGTATGCCAAAATCGATGGAGGAAGTGGTAATGATACTATTGTCGCAGGGAAAGGTTGGGATGCTGTGCATGCAGGTGCTGGTGATGATACAGTACAGGCTGATAGTGGACTTCTTGATGTTGATTTAGGCAGTGGTACGGATAATGCGACACTTGGTGATGCGGGTACGGGTTACTCTAAAATTTCTGGATCAGGTGATAATACCATCAAAGCAGGTGATGGTTTTGATGAAGTACAACTCCATAGTGGTGATGATAAAATTCAAATAGGGGATGCTGCTGTTGGATACCATGCTTTAGATGTTGGAAATGGTAATAATACTGTTATAGCTGGAGATGGTTGGGATAAAATTCATGCAGGTGCTGGAGCTGATAATATAGTAGCGGGTGATGGTTCTAGTGATGTGCAATTAGGTTCAGGTGACGATACACTCAATATTGGAAAAGCAGATATTGGCTGGGCTAAAATAGATGCTGGTGCTGGAAATGATACTATGACTGTAGGTGCTGGCTTTGATGTAATCGATGGTGGTAGAGGTAATGACACTGTGGTCTTTAAAGGGGATGCAAGTGAGTGGACACAAGGTGAACGATGGGGACATACAATTGTTACCAATAATGCCACAGGAGATATAACACAACTTGACAATGTAGAACATGTCGAATTTGGTGGAGAAGATGCACAAGTTGGAACTACATCGACAACATATGCATACGATATAAATTTAAATGCAGGACTCACAGACACAGATGGTAGTGAAACTTTAAGTAACATTACTTTAGATAATCTTCCAGAAAATACAACATTGCAAGATAGTGATGGCAATCCTCTCAATGCCAATAGTGATGGAAGTTTTACTATACAAACTGATGATAATGGTGATGCAAGTGTGACACTTACAAGTAGTGAAGAACTCTCAGAGAGTGCATTAAATAACATTCAATCCTCCGTCACAGCAACTGAAAGTAATGGAGGCGATACAACAACTATAAGCACAAGTGAAAATGGTGATTTGAATGGCTTAGTACTTGAAGATAGTATGAACTTTGATTTAAGTAAAGTGAGTGATAATCTTGACAATATTGATAAAATAGATATGGGGAATGGCGATCAAAATATAACTCTTTCTCTTGAAGATGTTTTAGAAGTAACAGATGAGAATAATACCCTAACAATAGAGGGAGATAGCTCAGACCATGTTGCACTTAATACAGAAGGTGATGATGCAGAGTGGACTTTAGGAGACTTTAAAACAGATGCGGAGACAGGAGCAACTTACCAAGAAGTGACTGGGGTTGAAGATGATAAAACAGTGACCTTAGAGATAAATACGGAAATTCAAATAGATCAAAATTAAGGGTCTATTTGAGGAGTAAAACTAAAGCAAGCCTATCATTGACATGGAGTTTTGAGAAAATTGAACTGACATGTGCTTTAACTGTTCGAGTAGTAATCTTTAGTTCATGTGCAATGGCATCATTTGTAAGTCCATCAAGAATGAGGTAAACGACTTCTATCTCTTTTGGAGAGAGTCTATTTTGCACAAGTATTTTTGCATCGTCATTGATGGTAGGAGAAGCTACCGTGTTACTCAGTGTCATTGTGAGCTCTGGGTATGTCCACACTCTATTTTCTTTGACTGCTTGGAGCATTTGTGTAAAGTTTGCATTAGATATTCTTGTATTTGCATAGGCTTTTACCTTGTGTGATATAAGCATTTTTCCAGAACTTATTTCAGGATTTTTTTCTAAGACGATTGTCTTTTGTGGAAGTTTATTGAGTGATATGAGACGGTTGAGTTCACTCGAAACAGAGTCATAATCAACAAAGAAGATAAAATCTTCTTTTGTCTTTTCAACCTCTTGTTCTAAAGAGAGTAAATCTACAACTGAAATATAATCCTTGAGATTATGTTTTTTTGTGAGTTCTGCAACAGTCTCTATATTCGTAGATAAAAATATTTTTTTCATGTTTATCTCTCCGAAAATACATACTGTTTCGATTTAAGTATAGGTTTTAAAATGTATTGTATTACGGTCTTTTTCCCTGTAACGATGTCCACATTTGCTGTCATTCCTGGAATAATTTTGAGTGGATGCTCTTTTGACCCAAGATAATTTTTCTTTGTTTCTATGTAAATCAAATAAAATGTTTTTCCTTTTTTATCTGTAATCGTGTCTGGTGAGATATTGACAACATTTCCAATTAAAGCACCATAAATAGCAAAATCATAGGCTGAAATTTTTACTTTTGCTTGGGCACCTGGATGAATATAGGCTATATCTTTTGGTTTTATTTTTATTTCAAGATAGAGTTTTTTGTTTGTAGGCACAATTTCAACAAGGTCTGCTCCTGGCTTTATAACACCTCCTACAGTATTTACAAAGAGTTTTTGTATAATACCATCTACGGGAGAAGTAACTTTTGTTCTTTTGACCTGATCATTGAATGCAATTTGCTGCGTTTTGAGTCTTGCTATTTCTGCTGTGACTTTATTGAGCTCTTCTTTTGCTTTATTTATAAACTCTTGTTTGGATTGGGCACGTTTGTTACGGAACTCTTCTATAGCAGATTTGAGTCGTGGAAGGGAAAGTACAGCAGCCTCTATGTCATTTTGGATGCCATTAGCTTCACGTTTGAGTTTTAAAAAGTCAACTTTTGATTTGACTCCCTCTTGTACCATTGGAGCAGTCATAGAGATTTCTTCTGTAACATACTCGAGTGATTTTTTTAAAGAACGGATTTTTGCTTTTGCTTCGATGTATGCTTGTTTTTTTTGTTCTATTTGTTCGACTATAGAGTCATCTTTTGCAAGTACTTCTATTCTATTTGATTGATAGAGTTGTTTTGCTAGCTGAATCTGTTTTTTGAGCTCTTTATCTTCTGTTTTGAGTGTTCTAAATGGGTGGCTATTTGCTTCAGCATCAAGACGCAGTTGTTTGGCAATAAGCTCATTATACTTCATAATATTTGTTTCACTGGTTGATTCTGATTTGGCATTATTTATTTTTAAAATAACATCACCTTTTTTCACTACTTGCCCCTCATGGACTAAGATACTCTCAACAATTCCCCCTTCAAGATTTTGAATCACTTGATTTTGTCCATAGGGAATAGCTTTTCCACTCCCACGTGTAATCTCGTCTATAGAAGCAAAGGATGCCCAAGTGATAAATAAAAAAATAGTCAAAAGCCATAGTTTTAGTACTTTACTGACTTTTGAAGGGGTTTGCTCTAAGATAGCAGAACTCAAAGAGTTCATAAATTCATAATCTTTTTGTGTGTACTCTACAGGTTTATTGTTTTTGTTCATGATTTTGCTCCACCTTGTAGTTTGAGTATGGCCTCTTCTTTTGGTGCATCAATAACAACACTTCCCTCATTCATTACAATGACTCTTTCAACAATTTTAAGGAGTGTCATTTTTTGTGTGACAAGAAGAGAAGTTTTGTTTTTTAATGCCTTTTGAATATTAGTAAGGAGTTTTGCTTCTGTGATTTGATCCATGGCATTGGTTGGCTCATCCATAAGCATAATAGGTGCATCGAGTAAAAATGCTCGAGCAATTCCTATGCTTTGGCGCTGTCCGCCTGAGAGACCAAGTCCTCGCTCACCTATAGGCATTTCATAGCCTTTTGGATGTTTTTTGATAAACTCTGAAGCTCCACTTATTTGCGCTGCTCGTATCATCGCTCCATCACTTGCATGGGTTGCTCGAAAGGTGATGTTGTCTTTGACTGTACCTCTAAAGAGCATTACATCTTGTGAAACATAACTCATGTTTTTTCGTAAATCGGCAGGGTCAATCTGGTTAATGTCAATACCATCAATGAGGACTTGTCCAGAGTCTGGCTCATAGAGCCCTAAAATGAGTTTTTGAATGGTACTTTTCCCGCTTCCAATACGACCAATAATTGCTACATGCTCCCCAGGATTGATAACAAAAGAGACATTCTTCAGAGCGGGTACATCCGTATTTGGATAAGAAAATGTAACATCTACAAATTCAATATGTCCACTAAAATCAGGTCTTTGAACAAATTTCTTTCCATCAGGACGTTCGCTCGGTTGGGTAATGATGTCATTGAGTGTTTCATACGATGTTTTTGTGTCTTCATAGTTTGTCATGAGTCCCGCTACTTGCCCCATTGGTGCTAAGGTGCGTCCTGTGAGAATGACAATGGCAATCAGCCCACCCATAGAGAGTTGAAAATCTTGAATGAGGTAGACACCATAGACAACAATCATCACAGTATTGAGTTGAATAAGTAACTGTGTAATAGTTGGAATAGAGGCCGAAAGTAGACGTGATTTTAAACTTTTTCCTGCAATTTCTCCTGTGGACTCTTCCCATTTCCATTGGATTTGATTAAGTGTGCCAAGAGTTTTGAGTGTCTCAATGTTGTTGAGTGCTTCAATGAGAATAGAACTTTTTTTTGCACTTGCCTCATGGGTACTCTCTATAGAAGCACGCAGCGGTTTTTTGATAAAGTAGGCATAGCCTAAAATAAGCGTCATTGTAAGGATTGGAATGTAAACAATATTCCCACCAAGGTAGCCAATAACAACAAGGAAGATAATAGAAAAAGGCAGATCAATGAGCGCTGCCATCGTTGCATTTGTTAAAAATCCGCGGATGTTGTCAAAATCTTTTAAGTTATTTGCAAAAGAGCCAACAGAA
>JALWON010000246.1 GCA_027083475.1 Sulfurimonas sp. | reverse complement strand
GGGTATCTCTTCGTATATAATTTCACCTACTTCAAGTACTTCACCCAGAGCAAAGCTTTTGTTCGCACCACAAATGCCAACATTGACATAGATATCTTCATCTGTAATATCAAAATGATTGATGAGGGTTTGTGTGGCAACTCTTGCGTTTGTGACACCGAGACCGCTGATAATCAGTTTGATATGCTCATTGGAGAAAAGGGTGAAGTTGCCGAGTCTGCTTTTTTTGAGTTTGTAGAACTCAACAAAAGCCTGTGCTTCAGGTTTGATGGCAGTAATTATATAAATCATGCCAAAATTATAGCATTTTTAAGAAAAAGTAGTTATAATTTCATCGCTCTTCTTTAGACCTGTGCAATGGTCATTTGAGACAATGTGTCAGGGTAGGAATACAGCAGCACACCTTAAATGATTATGTGCCGCAGGTATCTGGAGAAGGGTTTTTTATAATTATCTTACAAAACAATTACTTTCTACAAATAATAACAATACTTTTACATGAGGATAGATACATGGAAGATATTAATCTTTGGGTAGTTCTACCAACAGCATTTTTAGCACTTGTCATTTGGGTGGGGTCGTATGTATTTATTATGCTCAATGTCATGCGGGTTGATCCACGCGAAAAACAATTTCGTGCAGACTCAGGACAGAAAGACGTGCTTGTGTTATAATTGCATATAATTTTTAAAAAAGAGTATTCCTTCATGAAAAAATATCTCACAATCCTTATGGTCATTTTACTTGCTGTAGCCGCTTTCATTGCCTATGATAAGGCTGCAAAAATCCTCCCCTTTTACGAACAATTAACACAACCTCATGTTGGTACAGCCGTTGATTTGCAAATGATTGAGCAAAAAGATGCGACTTTTGTTGGCTCTGCAAAGTGTAAAGAGTGCCATAAGAAAAACTATGAGCAGTGGCATCACTCGCGCCATCCAAGAATGATTCAAGATATTAAAAAAGATCCTTCTGTTGTAGTTGCTGACTTTTTAAAACTCCCTGCAGATGCTGATTTTAGACTTGAAGATGCTGTCTACACAGTGGGTGGCAAGTTTAAACAACGTTTTATGCTTCGTAAAGATAGAGATGGCAAAGAGGATTACATACTCGGTAATTACCAATGGAATGTGCAAACGCAGAAGTGGCAACACTTTAAACCATGGAAATACTGGTATAAAGGGGCATACCCGCACGATAACAAAGCTCTTCCAACTTCACGAGCCTGTGATGGGTGTCACTTTACAGGTTTTATGGCAACTGAAAAAAGAGTAGAAGCGGGAATCTCTTGTGAAGCTTGTCATGGACCTGCCTCAGAACATGTCAAAGAGCCAGAATCAAAAGTTTATCTTGCTTCTTTAAGTGATCCTGTTCGCCAAAATGAGGTCTGTTTACAGTGTCATATGCGAAACCGCGATATACGCCTCAAAGATCATAACTTAAGTGAAATTGCAGGGGATGCGAGAGATTATCCTTTTGGTTATGAAGCTGGAAAACCATTGGCAAAATACAAACTTGTTGCACCTTTTAAAGGTGTAGAGACAAAAGAGTTTTATGCTAATGGTATGGGAAAAAAGAACCGTACACAAGGGAATGAATATGTCCACTCTATGATGGGAAAACATGGTATTACCTGTATTAACTGCCACTCTCCACATACTTTAGAGCCAACAGCAAAACACAATACGGGGAATAAACTCTGTATGAAGTGTCACACTTTTGGTTCTCCGATAGGTCCGCATCAAGGGAGCTTAGAAGCGCATACACACCATAAAGCGAATTCAAAAGGGAGTCTTTGTGTCGAGTGTCACATGCCAAAAGTAGGGCGTCATACCGGAAAATCTCCATTGACTGTAAGGACACACCTTTTTGGATTTGTGACCCCTGATGAAACACTCAAGTACAATATGCCAAAAGAGACCAATGCCTGTTTTGCTTGTCATAAAGAGGACAGAAGTATGAAAACCCTGCAAAAAGATTTAGAAAAATGGGGTATGGTAAGCTGGGATAAACGCTAGGGAATAAAGTTATACATACGGGTATGTTGTGTATATACTTGCATTTTTAAAACTGCTACAACTGCCTCGAGCATCGGTGAAAGCGGGGATACCCGCAGATAAATAGCTATCCCTTTGTTGTAGCGTTGGCATAGAGCAAAAAAGAGGGTGAGTGCCTCATTGATATCTTCTGCTTCGATGTGAATTTTATAGCCTTGTGCATAAGCAAAACTCAGGGCAAAAGCTTCTTCTTTGTTCTCAATAGCCTTATACACTGTTTTTGTACTTTGAATCATCTCTTGCATAGTGGCACTTTTATGAGTCAAGGAGTTTTGTTGTGTAAAATTGCTGATGGCTATAGGGGAAGAGGGCAGGGTGACACTTCCTGTGAGAAATTGGTAGGTCGTGACTTTGAAATATGCATCAAACCCCGCTTTTTTGTAAAGCATTTCCCCTCCTACAACACTATCAAGCCCAATTTGTAAACCCTCTAAATGTTTGAGGGCATGCATAAAAAGTGTTGTGCCAAACCCCTGCCCACGAAACGCAGGAAGCACAAGTAAATTGCTGATAAAACCAAAATTATCAGACTCTTTGATGGCTATGATAAAGCCAAGCACTTCTTCTTTGTATGCAATAAAAAAATCATTGCTGTGTTGGTGAAAAAGGGCTTGTGTATGCAAAATTTCATTCTCCCAGCCCTCTTGATGCGAGTGATGAAAAAGCAGGGCAAGTTCTTGCTCTTGGAGCCCTCTTATGCACATTTTCCTGCGCCACATTTTGCCATGTGTGAATCTGACTTGGTTCCTTTAGGAATTTTTTCTTGTGTGCAGGCACTTAAAGTAAAAAGAACTAATCCTGCCAATAAGAGAATTTTTTTCAAAGTTTACCCCTTTGTTTGTTCTAAAATGGGTGCAGGTTTTCCGATGTAATATCCTTGGAGGTAATCAACATCCATTTGACTCACGGCATCAAAAATCTCTTTGGAACTGACAAACTCTACAATGGTTTGAAGCTTGATTCTTTTTGCAACGGAGATAATAGACTCCATCAAAGCAAAAGATTTTTCACTTGTGAGCATCGATTGTGTAATGGAACCATCAATTTTAATATAATCTACATCAAAATGAAAAATAGTATCGTAGTTGGAGTACCCAGAACCAAAATCATCAATGGCTATCTTTATGCCATGTTGTCGTAATGTTTGAAAGAATGTTTGGACTTTTTCTGTATGGATATTTGTTTCATTTTCTAAAAGTTCAAAAGTACACCGTTTTGCAGTTTGGGGGTACATTTTAATCATCGCAAGAATAAAGAGTTCTATCTCTTCATTTTGAATATCTGAAAAAGAGAGGTTGATAGAAAATTCAAAATCATTGGCATTAAAGGCTTCAAAACTTTTTTGAATCATTAATTTGGTCGCTTCAGAATAGAGGTACATTGTTTGTAGTTCCCCTAAAAATTCAGCGGGTAGCATGAGGGTGCCATCTGCATTTTCTACACGCATGAGTGCTTCATACTTTGTAACTTTCTGCTCTTTTACACTGTATATAGGTTGAAAATAGGGTTTGATTCTATTGTCCACAAACGCAAGTCGTAATTTTTGGTTGACAGAAATTTCTTGTGTATATTTGGCGATGATAGTAGTATCTATGCTGTTCATATCGACAATAGTGCCATTTTCTGCTTTTGAGTGCATTAAGCCATACTCGCAATTTTCCAAGGCATGTTCATGCATAAGGGCATAGGTAGCATAAAAAGACAAGCTGATAAGTGTGTTATCAAGATTTACTTTGTACTCTTGAAAGTGTGATGCAACCGCTTGTTTGACCTCTTTGAGTCGTGGGGTTGCAAAAGAGACGGCAAACTCATCACCATAAATTCTATAAATATGCTCAATAGAGTCGATGGAAGCGAGTGTATCACCTACCATTTTAAGAATGGCATCGCCAGTGTGATGTCCATAGATAAAATTGATTTTACTAAAACCCTTT
The DNA here is from genome assembly GCA_027083475.1 of Sulfurimonas sp. Lineage (GTDB taxonomy): Bacteria > Campylobacterota > Campylobacteria > Campylobacterales > Sulfurimonadaceae > Sulfurimonas. The sequence goes on along the minus strand of JALWON010000246.1, from coordinate 940 downwards.
ATATTTAAAATCAGCATACTTTTATCGCTATTGTCACCTTGTAAAACTTCTCGGAGTTTGAGGTAGTTGAACTGGTTGCTAATGTAGTCTTTGTAGATTGAATCAAGGCCTTTTGTAAAATAGACATTGATAATCATACTCCGTATCTGAAAAGAAGCGGCTAAAATGTCAAAATAAAGGAGCAAAAAGTAAGCATAATCGCCTTTTTTATACATACGCAGGGCACTTTGTGCCATAGAGTGTAAATTTTTATGTAAAACATCTATCTTTTTATTTTTATTGTCACCCTCTTGATGGAGCCATTTTCCAACAAAACAGAGATGAGAGTCAAGTTCTAGGTTCTGAGGTTTTTCTATAATAGAAAGAATGAAAAGTTTCATCCACCGAAGGTGGGCATTGATGAGCTCTTTGTTGTTTTCAAGTGAATGGGAAAGTTTTTCTTCGAGTTCTTTGTCTAGAACATAAATATCACTTTGTAATTTTTCTTTTAAGTAGGCTTGTGCAAGGTTGTTTTTTATATAAAAAAAATCAATATTTGCATTTTGATAGTGCCGAAAAAATTCATCAATATACTCACTTACAATGACAAAAGGGACATTGTTGGTATAGAGTTTTTTTGCCATCGAGTCATAAAAGTCAGCTTCGAGGTGATTGGTTAAAACACTTTGCCAGCCTTGAATTGCATCGTGTGAGAGGAGAACATCTTTCCATGCTTTAAAGTAGTTAGAGTCGTGAATCTGCTCTATAATAGATGGTATATTTTTCATGTCTCTCCCCTATAAGTTACATAAGTATACAATAAAATGGTAAAATTTTTGTGATATACAGTAGCTTATTATAAAAATTAATGTAGAATGGTTAGATATTATAAAGTGCATAAAGGAGGGTAGGAATGTCTACTCTATATAAAATTATCGTATCACTTTTTGTGGTATTTTTC
>JALWON010000245.1 GCA_027083475.1 Sulfurimonas sp. | reverse complement strand
TTTTAATGTTCATTAGATAGTCATTTTTATTTACCTATAAAAGTATATATAAAAAGTAAATTTTTACTACAAATTTTGAAAACAGATGGTTTTTTTTGAAAAGATATGAAAAAGTTAAATCTTTTAAATCCTCCTGTATTACGAAGTTTTGAAAGAAAATGAAAAGATTTAAGAAAATATGAAAAGCACATAAAAACAGACTTAGAATCTGGTGCCGCAAGGTGTGAAGGTTCAAGTCCTTTCGTCCGCACCACTTATGAAACCCTACTTTAGGGACTTCTTTAAAACTTACTACAAAAATATACAACACCATGCCCATTCAACCAATAAATGCAATTTCCACCTAACTATGCACCCTTTTTTTTAATTAAGTCAAATTTTGGAAAAAATCAGTTTTTGTGTATAATGGTGTCTTCTTATCTCTAAATGGGAGCACTAAGTAATGTATGAACGAATCAATCAAGCTTGCAGAGACGGTGATGTAGAACTTGTTCAAACTTTAATTCAAGATGGTTTTGATGTCACAAGTAATGATAATTATGCTGTGCAACTCGCAAGTCTTCATGGTAATATCACAATTATTAAGCTTTTAATTGAACATGGTGCTGATGTTACCTCGAATGACAACCGTGCTCTCATTTGGGCGAGTGAGAATGGACAGTACGATGTTGTAAATTATCTTATAGAAGTGTGTGGTTTATAAAAGTAAAATGAGATATAATTCTACTATATATCATTAAGGACTTTTATTTATGCAATTTTCTGCTCCCCTCAAATCAAACTCAAAAAAAGTAATGTTACTCGGTTCTGGTGAACTTGGAAAAGAAGTTATCATCGAAGCACAGCGTTTAGGCTTAGAAACGATTGCCGTTGATCGTTATGACAATGCTCCTGCCCATCATGTTGCCCATAGAAGTTATGTTGTAAATATGCAAGACAAAGCAGCTCTTTTAGAGATTATTCGTCATGAAAAACCTGATTATATTTTACCTGAGATTGAAGCACTGAGCATTGAAGCACTCTTTGAAGCTGAAAAAGAGGGATTCAATGTCATTCCAAACGCAGATGCGGTGAGTAAAACAATGAACCGTAAAAATATCCGTACCTTTGCAGCCGAGGAGCTAGGGCTCAAAACAGGTCCGTACAAATTTGTCACAACAGAAGAAGGTATGCTTGCAGCAGCTCAAGAACTTGGCTTTCCGTGTGTCATTAAACCTGTAATGAGCTCTTCTGGACATGGGCAGAGTGTAGCTCGTGATGAGGGAGATATTCCACTTTCATGGGAGATGGCAAAAGAGGCTCGTGGAGATGCGAGTGAGCTTATTGTCGAGGCATTTGTAGATTTTGATTATGAGATTACTATGTTGACTGCAAGAAATGGCAAAGAGACTGTTTTTTGTGAGCCTATTGGGCATGAGCAACGCGATGGAGATTATGTCTTCTCATGGCAGCCAATGCAGATGAGTTCTCTTGCAAAAGAGAGAGCACAAGAGATAGCGAAAACCATTACCGATGGTCTTGGGGGTCGTGGTATCTTTGGAGTGGAACTTTTTGTTAAAGGTGATGAAGTTTACTTCTCAGAAGTAAGCCCTCGCCCACACGATACAGGAATGGTCACACTCATCACACAATCACAAAGTGAATTTGCGCTGCATCTTCGCGCTGTTTTAGGACTACCCCTTGCGTTTACTTTTTATGGGGATGGTGCTTCGGCTGCGTTTAAATCAGAAGTGCACAATTTTGCGCCTGTAGTAGATGTAGATGATTCCCTTTTCTCTCACAACAGTTTCGTGCGCATCTTCTCAAAACCAGAAGCACATAAGGGGCGTCGTTTAGCTGTGGCACTTGTCTATGACAGAGTAGAAAAAGCTTTAGAAAAAGCTCGTGAGCTTATCAAAAAAGTAAAAGATGCCTAAATTGAAGATAGTTCTTTTAGATGCTCTTACCTTTGGAGAAACAAAACTTGATGCTTTTGAAGCACTTGGCGAAGTAGCCATTTTTCAAACAACATCTCCTGCACAAACGCAAGAATGCATTCAAGATGCAGAGGTGATAGTAACCAATAAGGTTGTGATAAACGCAGAACATATGCAAAAGAGTCCACAACTCAAACTCATCTGTGTTGCAGCAACAGGAACAAATAATGTAGATTTACTTGCTGCAAAAGAGCACAGCATTGCAGTAAAAAATGTCGCTGGCTACTCAACAGACTCGGTGATTCAGCACACTTTTTCTATGCTTTTTTATCTTTTAGGACACTCTCGTTACTATGATGAAGTGGTGAAAGATGGGACATATTCAAAAAGTCCTATTTTTACAGATGTTTCTCAGCCTTTTTTTGAAGTAAAGGGTAAAAAGTGGGGAATAATTGGTCTTGGGAGTATTGGTCGTGGGGTGGCAAACATCGCAAAAGCTTTTGGAGCAGAACTCTTTTACTACTCAACAAGTGGTGTGAACCGCACAGAAGATTTTCAAAGAACGAGTTTAGAAGCTATGCTTCAAAATTGCGATATTATCACCATTCATGCCCCACTCAATGAAAAAACGAACAATCTTTTAGATTATGAACAACTCGCAACTTGTAAAGAGGGGGCTGTAGTGCTTAACCTTGGTCGCGGTGGCATCATCAACGAAGATGCGGTTGCAAAGCTTGTCGATGAGAAAAATATCTCTTTTGGTTTGGATGTTTTCACGCAAGAGCCACTCAGCCAAGAGAGTCCACTCTTGAAAGTGAAAAATAAAAATCGTCTCTATATGACACCCCATATTGCCTGGACATCTCTAGAAGCAAGAGAGAGACTCATTGCCTCTGTTGTGCGAAACATCCAAGAGAGTTTTTAAGCACTTTTATGGCGGAACTTGCCCTTTTTGTCTCTGCATTTCTTGCAGCGACAATCCTCCCTTTCTCCTCTGAAGCTGCGTTTATACTAGCCCTTCACAACAACATGTCTGTAACAAATGCTCTGTTGAGTGCTTCAAGTGGCAATATTTTAGCAATTATTTTGAATTATGCATTTGGGTATTTTCTTTATGAAAAAACAAAAACAAAACTTTTAAGCGCAAAAATGGGTACAAAAGCTTATGATTATGGACATAAATATGGTTATGTTGCACTTCTTTTTTCATGGCTTCCGATTATAGGCGACCCCTTAACCCTAGTTGCTGGTTTAGTGCGTTTGCGGTTTGTTTGGTTTGTGCTTTTAGCAGGAAGTTTAAGAGTGTTACGATACTATTTTTTAACAGAGATTTTTTAGGATAACTATGAAAAGTGATGTATTGATTATAGGTGCAGGTGGAGCAGGTTTAGTAGCAGCTCTGCATGCCAAAGAAGCGGGAGCAGATGTCACGGTGCTAACAAAAGAGTACCCAACACGCAGCCAAACATGTATGGCTCAAGGCGGCATGAATGCTGTACTTCCAAATAGCGAGAGAGATAGCATAGAAGCACACATTGCCAACACTTTAAAGTCAGCGCAGGGGGAAGCAGATGAAGAGGCAGTGCGGTTTATGTGCTCCCAAGCACCCAATGCCCTAGCATGGCTTGATAGCATAGGTGTCTGTTTTTCTCGTACACAAGAGGGAGCTATTGCCCAAAGAACACTCGGCGGTGCTTCGGCTCCTCGCGCGTGCTATGCACAAGATTATACAGGGCTCAAAATTTTACATACACTCTATGATCAATGTGTAAAAATGGGCATAGAGAGTGAGAGTGAGAAGATTTTTCTCTCACTCCTTAAAGATGCCGATGGTGCAGTTTGCGGGGCAGAGATTTTGGACTTAAAGAGTGGTAATATAGAGCATTATTTGGCAAAAGCAGTGATTATTGCTACTGGAGGGTATAGCCGTATTTATGGAGCAAACTCCACAAACTCTACAGCTTCTACAGGCGATGGCATTGCTATTGCAAGGAGAGCAGGAGCCAAACTCATAGATATGGAGTTTGTGCAGTTTCATCCAACAGGGCTGAAAAACTCTGCTATTCTCATTAGTGAATCTGCTCGTGGTGAGGGTGGCTACCTACTCAACTCTAGGGGAGAGCGTTTTACCGATGAACTCCAACCCCGCGATGCCCTCTCTCGAGCAATTCACAAAGAGATCCAAAAAGGGGAAGAGATCTTTTTAGATATTCGCCATCTTGGTGAGGCTTTCATAGACAAAGAACTCCCTCAAGAACGAAAACTTGCAAAATTGTATGAAAATGTAGACCCTGCACATGAGTTGATGCCCATTCGCCCTGTTGCACACTATACCATGGGAGGAATAGCAGTTGATCATACCTCACAAACAACACTTGAGGGGCTCTTTGCCTGTGGTGAGTGTGCCAACCATAGAGTCCATGGTGCCAATCGTTTAGGAGGAAACTCTCTTTTAGAGATTGTTGTTTTTGGTAAAGAAGCGGGCATAAATGCAGCAAAGTATGCCAAAGAGCATGATTTTACACTACCTCTACAACAAGAGAAGCATTTAGTAAAGGAGATTGACTCCTTTACAAATGAGATTGATTTTTACAAAAAACATCAAGAGTTAGGGGATTTACTCTACCAAAAACTAGGGATTATGAGAAAAAGAAGTGAGTTAGAAGAGCTGCAAGCTTTTGTAGAAGATGTTTTTCAAGAGTTACCACGTATGGGTCTCTCTGATACATCACAAGTGTATAACACAAATAAAAAAGAGTTTTTAGAGTTTATCAATATGCTTGAAGTAAGTCGAATCGTTATAGATGCAGCACTCAAACGCGAGCAGAGCTGTGGTGCACACTACATGATAGAGGAGGAAGAATGAAAGTCTTGATTAAGCGAGGCGATGCGTTTGTGGAGTATAGTGTAGCAGTCCAAAATACGACACTCTTAACACTCCTCAATACCATTAAAAAAGAGTTAGACCCTACACTCAACTTTAGCAGTGGCTGTCGCAGTAGTGTTTGTGGCTCTTGTGCGATGCGTGTCAATGATGTAGAAG
>JALWON010000244.1 GCA_027083475.1 Sulfurimonas sp. | reverse complement strand
ATCATGGCGATAAACTCATTTTTGATTCTGATGAAGCAAATCCATTGATGCTTGAAGATATGCGAAAATTTTTCTCTACATTTATTCGTATTGCTGACAAAGCAGAGGATACAAAAGCAGAAAATGAAATTCTTTTCTCTCCTTATTTAGAGGGTGAAGACATTTATACTGGTGTCGCAGTAGATGACAAATATTTTGCAGATTTTGAAAAAACCACGGCAATTTCACTCTTTTTTGGAGACGATGATTATGAAAAAGATTTAGAAAAGCATTTAGACCTTTTTAGTGAAATCGACCCCCATTTACAGCTCGGATTTTACTACTTTTTTGACTATGAAACAATGCTGAGTAAACAATTTACACATACTTTTGAATTTGAAGAGTATGACACAATGGTAACAAGGAGTGAAATTTTGATTACATCTTCCCCCCAAGCCACCTTAGAATGCCTTGCTTCAGGAGGAAAACCCATCTACTTGCAACGCGATGATTATGAAAACAATTTCAATGAATTATTTTCTAAACTTAACATTCCAATAATACAGAATTATAATAAAAATGATTTTTCTGTTGTTTTAAACACATTAAAAAATAGAAAATATCACAAATTAGAGAAAAATAGTAACGATTATACACGTTTCCTCAAAGAATATTTGATTTCATAATACTTGAATACGAATTATTATACAATTTTATAAATTTATAAAAATTCACCCTAAAGTGAGAAACAATGAAAAATAGTAGCCGTAGAGGTTTTATGGGTAAAGCATTTGGTGCTGTTGCTGGTGTAGGTGCCGTTGGTGCACTCTATGCCATGAAAAAGACTTGGGATCCGCTTCCAAGTGTCAAAGCAGCTGGATTTACAACACTTGATATGTCCGCATATAATGAAAATGAACTTGTTGTAGAAAAGTGGCGTGGAAAACCTATCTTTGTTTTGAAAAAAACAGCAGAGATGGTTGCAAAACAGACAAAAGAGCAAACAGCTAGAGACATTAAAATCGGAGACAACCATTTTATGGTCTCTATTGGTTTATGTACACACCTTGGATGTATCCCTGCATACAATCCTGATGAAGAGGGATTCTTATGTGCTTGTCATGGTGGGCAGTTTGACTTTAGTGGAGACGTGAAAAAATCACCACCTCCACGTGGATTAGACATCCCACCGTTTAAGATAGTCGGTCAGAAGCTTGTTTTAGGTGAAGTTGGTCCTGAATATACAGCGATGAAAGAGAACGGTATAACACTTTAAAAGGAAAAAAATGGCACATTTTACAAAAGCAACAAGTGTAAAAGACTGGTTCAATCAGCGTCTTGCGATTGAAAAAGTCGAAAAAGTTATGGGGTCAGAGTATTGGATTCCAAAAAATATTAACTTTTTGTGGGCGATGGGAATGATTTTGGCAATTACATTTGCACTTCTTCTCGTCTCTGGAATTTTCTTACTTATGTACTACCAACCAAATGTTAATTTAGCATTTGACAGTGTAAACTACACAATTATGAAAGAGGTCGATTTTGGATGGTTATGGAGACATATACATGGTGTTGCGGCATCTGTTGTTTTCCTCATTATCTACATTCATATGTTTACAGGTATCTACTATGGCTCTTACAAAAAGGGTCGTGAAATGATTTGGATCTCTGGGATGCTTCTTTTTGTAACTTTCTCAGCAGAAGCATTCTCAGGCTACATGTTACCATGGGGACAGATGTCTTACTGGGCGGGAATGGTTATTACAAACCTTTTTAGTGGTGGAAGTCTGCATGCCGATGGTTTAGTTGAGTGGATTCGTGGAGATTATGTTCCTGCACAGGCATTCTTAAACCGTTTCTTTATGCTTCATGTACTACTTATCCCTTTAGCAATTTTAGGACTCATTGGGTTGCACTTTGCCTCTTTACGTATTCCACATGTCAATAACCAAGATGGTGAAGAGATTGACTTTGAAGCAGAGAGTAAAAAATACCTTGCTGGCGATAAAGCAGGAAGTAAGGTTATTCGATTTGCAAATGACTTTATGTCAAAAGATATGATGGTTGTAGGTGTTTACTTAGTATTTTTCTTCTACTTGGTATTTTTTAACTACGATTTTGCAATGGATCCTGTGAATTTTGACCCTGCTGATGGACTTAAAACACCTGCACACATCTACCCTGAGTGGTATTTCTTATGGTCTTATGAGATTTTACGTCCATTCTCAGTCAATATTGGACTGATAGCTTTTGCTTTTGCACAAGTCATCTTTTTTGCACTTCCATTCTTAGATAAGAGTCCAAACACTATTCCTGCATCCCGTCGTGGGCTATTTAAATACTGGTTCTGGGCGATGCTTATAGATATGATTGTCTTAACAGCTATGGGGAAAGTACCACCTTCTGGTGTCTTTAGTACCATTGGCTTCTGGGCAGCATTAACATTTATTGCTTTATGGATTGCACTTCCATTTATAACAAAACGCGAAAAAGCAGTATAGGAGAAAAATATGAAAAATAAAGAACCATTAATCTTAGCCGTTGTAGTTTTCTTCTCACTACTTACATACTATTTAGTTGAGCCTTTTGCTCATTCACAAATGCATAAACATCATGAGAGTGAAGGGTTTGTGTACAATGATTTGCCAGAACCAACAAAAAAAGGTGCTGCTGAACATGGGAAAGTCTTGGCTATTGGGAACTATGCTTGTATCTCATGCCACAGTATTAAAGTTGAAAATATTCCAGCACCTATGGATCCTGCCTCCGCAGCACAAACATATGGAGTGAATCCACCAGATTTAAGTAATGCAGGGGTTGTGTATGATGCAAAATTTTTAACAGACCTCATTAAAAACCCTGCACATGCACTCATGGTTGAGCATAAATTTGACCCTGCAAAAGGAAAAGTGCATCCTATGGCAGCATATGCGGGAATGGGTGGTGATTTAGACCAAGAAGTCGCTGATATTGTTGCATTTTTACAATCTATTGCAGTAAAACCAGAAGAACTCACACCTACAATTGCCTATGAAAATGCATGTGGAAGATGTCACGCAAACCACTATGCAGGTTGGACACAGATTGGGGAAAAACCTCAATTCAAGAAAAAACAAGATGAGTTAGCATTTGAAACACAAGTCCTTGACTACACAGATGCACTTACAAAATATATGGGGAAACTCCCACCTGATTTGAGTATCTATATCCGTTCACGTGGTGAGCACTATATCAAAACATTTGTAGAAAACCCTCAAAACTACCTCAAAGGAACAGCGATGCCACGTGTTGGGGTGACTGCTGAAGCTGCTGAGAAAGTGATAGAGTACCTTGAAGACTCAGGCGATGCAAAACGCCATGAGAGAGAAAGTGTTGGGAAAAATGTGATGATTTTCATTGTTATTTTTGCAATCTTTGCATTTCTTTGGAAACGCCAAATGTGGAGAGATTTACACTAATCTCTTCTCGCTAGGGAGTTTTTCAACTCCCTAAATAAGCTGTTGCTTCACAAACTCATTGTAGTGTCCCTCTTCTTCTTCAAGCTCCTTATGTGTTCCACGTTGTACAATCTGTCCTTCATCTAAAACATAAATCATATCTGCATTTTTTACTGTACTTAAACGATGGGCAATAGTAATCACTGTTTTTTCTTGTAAAAGAGGTGTAATCGTCGAAAAGAGTTTTGCTTCGGTATGCACATCAAGGGCTGATGTGGACTCATCAAAAATAATGACACTTGGATGTGAGAGAAGCATTCTAGCGATGCTTAAACGCTGTCTCTGTCCTCCTGAAAGACGGATACCATGGTGTCCAACAATAGTATCAAGTCCATCTGGCATTCCTTTGAGCATATCGCCGAGCTGTGCTATTTCTAAGGCAATTTTTATATCGTCATCTTTTATTTTTGCATCACCCATACTCAGGTTAAAACGCAAACTTTCATTAAATAAAATAGGCATCTGTAACACCAAAAAGATTTGATTACGCAAAGAGGTCTTGTCTAATGTTTCAATGGCTTTGTCATTATAAAACAACTCCCCTGCGCTCTTTTCATAAAAGCCTGATAAAATCTGTGCCAAAGTTGTTTTACCACTGCCACTTGCTCCTATAAGTGCTATTTTATCCCCTGCTTTTATCTCTAAACTAATCTCTTTTAAAACCTCTTTTTCCCCCGTTGGATACGAAAAAGACAAATTTTCTACACGAATATCCACACCTTGTGTCTCAAGTTTTTCTGTACCATTTGCTTCAAGTTTCAGAGTAAGCACTTTATTGATGCGTTTGAGTGCTGCATTTGCAGCGGCATAGCTGTACTGCATCGATAATAAGTCTTGCACAGGTGTCATAATAAACCAAATATACCCAAACATCGCAAACATCATCCCGATACTCAAATCGCTATAAGCCACAAGCAGAAGTCCCGAAGCACGAATGACTTCAAAAACACTCAAAAAGATGGTATAAGAGAGTTTTTCATATGCAACACTTTTGTAATTATAGGCATTGGAAGTGGTTTGAATTTTTTTTGCCTGAGCAATCGCTTTGTCAAAAAAGTAAGCCTCTTTATTGCTCGCTTTAATTTGTCCGTACAGCTCTAAAGTCTCTCCTATATCTTCTTGAAACTCTGCGATAGCCTCATTTTCTTCTTTTTTGAGTCCTCCAACACGAGCCGACATCTTTTTACTCACCAACATAATAGTAGGCTGAACAAAAAGAATGAGTACACCCAAATAGGGATTTATCATAATCAAAACAACCCCAACAGCCACAAGGGTTAAAGCCGATGCCACAAAACGCGAAGCACTACTCATGATAAATGTATCGAGGGTGTTAATGTCTGTAATAAGATTTGCCGTTACTGCCCCGCTTCCTAGTGTTTCATATGCATTCATAGAGGCATTTTGAAGATGTTTGATCACACGAGAACGGATCATAAAAGTAACATATTTTGAGATAGCGGTGAAAATCTTTGTACTCATCAC
>JALWON010000243.1 GCA_027083475.1 Sulfurimonas sp. | reverse complement strand
TGTTGATTTGCTGTCTATGCAACTACAAATCTAACATAATCACTTGGGAATTCAGACCTTTTTTGTTGCCCTTTATTGTTTCATCGGACAGCAATGTTAAAACACTTTAAAACACTTTAAAACACTTTAAAACACTTTAAAACACTTTGAAACATTGGATGTTGGTGAAGTAGGCATGTCCATGATTACCCATGCTGAATTATTGTATGGTGCAAAACGCAGCCAGCACCCAGAAAAAGCTATCGTAACACTAGAACAGCTCATTTCTCTTATCCCAGTACAACCTTTGCATGATGGGGTGGCAATTCACTATGCTGATATTCGCGCCGATCTTGCGGGTAAAGGCAATATGATTGGTAATAATGATTTATGGATTGCAGCACATGTTCGTTCTATGAATAAAATTTTAGTTAGTAATAACCTCAAAGAATTTGAACGTGTACAAGGTTTAAGACTCGATAATTGGGTTAATGGATAAACTATTAGCTCTTTGCCACTTAATGATTTAACGGCGGATAGGTTGAAGTTATGTATTATGTCCTCATAATTAAAAACATTTTTTTAATGTCTATTAGACAAGTAAAAGTAATCAATTACCATGAATAATCAATTTCTAGCACAACTAAAAATATCGTTAAACACATACACACCCATAGAACATTCAGAATGGCAGAAGTTGAGTTTAATATTCAAAGAAAAAAATTACGAAAAGGGACAAAATCTAATTGATCCTAACATGGATAAAAGTAAAATATTTTTTGTTTGTAAAGGTCTTATTCGTTACTACTATCTCTCAGAAGATGGTAAAGAATGGAACAAGGCATTTATAAATGAAAATACATTATCATCATCATTTACAATAGATTTTCTTGGAGATAACTCACCATATGCTGTTCAAGCACTTGAGGATACAGCTATTCTCATTAGCGATTATTCGCAATTTGAAGAACTTTTTGAAAGCAACCCATCTATTGAGCGTTTGGGAAGGATGTTTATAGAAAAAGTGCTCATTAGTAAAATGAAGAGAGAGCGTAGCTTTCTGAGTAAAAGTGCAAAAGCTAGGTATTTAGATTTCCTTGAACATTACCCGAGCTTATGTAAGCGGATTCCCCAGTATCATATTGCATCTTACCTCGGCATCGGTGAAGCATCAT
>JALWON010000242.1 GCA_027083475.1 Sulfurimonas sp. | reverse complement strand
GTATGCAAATCTAAACTCTCAAAAATCATCCCCATGCCAAAACCGATAAGAATAATGCCAATATTTTCTATAGAATGATTGGCTAAAAGTGCCTTAATATCATGTTCACTTAAAGCATATAAAACACCGACCAAGGAAGATAAAGCACCAATAAAAAGCACCACAATCCCCCACTCCAAAGGCCACGGATAAAGGACATCAAACAAAAACCGAAAAAGCCCATAAATAGCAACTTTGAGCATCACTCCACTCATAAGTGCCGAAACAGGGCTGGGTGCCTCAGGGTGTGCATAGGGGAGCCACACATGCAAAGGCACAGCCCCTGCTTTACTTAAAAAACCTAAAAGTAAAAAAAGAAAAAGGACAGAACTATAAGGAAATGCCATAGCAATGGGATGCATAGCCACAAAAGAGAGTTCTAAATTCCCATCACTCACAATGAGGAAAAATAGCAGTAAAAAGACAAAACCAAAATGGGTCATGATGAAGTAAAACCGTGCTGCTTTTATAGTACTTACTTGTTTGACTTCTGTCAAAATCAGCTGCCAAGAAGTCAAACTCATTAACTCCCAAAAGAAAAGAAAAACAAGCGCATTCGCACTCACAACAACCCCAAGCATCGCCACAATAAAAGAGTAATAATGGAGTAAATAATGCATTTTTCTTTCAATATGTGGTAAATATCCACTTGAGTAGAAAATATTTGGTATCGCTCCTAATAAAATCAATCCAACAAAAACCAAAGAGAGTGTATCAAAACTAAACATAACTATTTTTTCTCCCCGATGACTAAAATTTTCAGCGACATGAACATCAGTGCAGACTCTATCATAATACTTTGCCAATCAATTTCATGGGTAAAAATACGATAACTATAAAGAATAAAAAGCATCAGATTAAAAATCATCGCAGGATAGCGTGTCTGCTCAAAATGTCCCAAACGATAGACCCAGTAGCTCATCAAGGTTATCCATTTTTTAGTATTGTCATAGAGAGCAACTTCAAAAAGGGCTTTCATCTCTAACGTATAACTTGCATGAGTAAATTTAGTGCTATGCCCTGCAAGTGTCTGTTTCTCTTGTTTTTCTTCAGCTCTATACAACCAAGCAAAAAATCTTCGCATCACTCCTGAAAATCCCATGGCACTGTACTGTGTTTTTGCAGAAATCTTATACCCACATGCCCAAGTATGCGAAACTCTTTTTTTGACACGAAGGAGTTTATAGGCAATCAGTAAAAGAAGTGTGACAAAAAGCAATAATGCAAATAAAAACAGCGGCGAGACAATACCTCCGTGTACACCAAGAGAATGCATCTCTAAAAAACCAGAGGGAAAAAGCTTTGCGTAAACAGAGACATGCCCTTTTTCTACTAATAGTGTGTCAAATAGTTTTAAAAAAAATGGGACAAAAATTACCATAGATGCAACAAAAAGTGCCATCATAAGCATCCCACTTTTCATCAAAAAATTGACCTCTTTTGCATGTTTTGCATTACTACTTCTATGTAGACCTAAAAATGTAATTCCAAAGGCTTTTATAAAGGTAGCAATGGCTAAACCACCTGTCATAGCGAGTGCAAAGAGTGCGAAAGGGAGTGCGAGTTTCAGTGTCATTGCCTCACTGATTGTACTTGAACTCAACAGTGATTGAAATATCATCCACTCACTTAAAAAGCCATTACTTGGCGGTAAAGCGGTAATACTGATGCTGCCAAAAAGAAATAAAAAGGCAGTGAGTGGCATAGACTTGATAAGCCCTCCATATTTTTCTAAATCTTTAGTATGTGTCTCATGTAAAATTGCCCCTGCTCCCATAAACAATAAAGATTTAAAACCCATATGATTAAAAATGTGCAAAAGTGCCGCTAAAAAAGAGAAACTACTCAACAGATGCAGATGCAGACTCTCAAAAATCATTCCCATTGCAAATGCAATCAAAATAATCCCGATATTTTCTATAGAAGAGTTCGCTAAAAGTGCTTTGATGTCTCTTTGTGCCATTGCATATAAAATACCCACTAAAGAGGTCACAGACCCAACAATCAAAAGAAAAGTTCCCCACTGCAAAGGCCACGGATAAAGGACATCAAAGAGAAAACGAAAGAGTCCATAAAAAGCCATCTTAAGCATAATACCACTCATAAGTGCTGAAACAGGGCTCGGTGCCTCTGGGTGTGCATAAGGCAACCATACATGTAAAGGCACTGCTCCTGCTTTACTTAAAAAACCTAAGATAAGGAAGAAAAAGAGTAAGGTTTGGTAAGGAAAAGATGTTGCTATGGTGTGCATCTGTACAAAGCCAATTTCTAAAGCTCCATTAGTCGTTATAAGAAAAAACAGTAGTAAAAATACAAAGCCAAAATGCGTCATCAGAAAATAAAATCTTGCTGCTTCTATGGTACTTTTCTCTTTTGGCTGTGTTAAGATAAGTTGCCACGAACTCAAACTCATCAGCTCCCAAAAAAAGAGAAAGACAAGAGCATTCGCACTCACAACAACCCCTATCATAGAAGAAATAAACGAGAAGTAGTGGATCTGATAATGTGCTTTTCTTTGAATGTGTGATAAATAGCCACTTGAATAAACAATATTTGGCATACTACCAAAAAGGATAAGTAAAACAAAAACAAAAGAGAGGGTATCAAACTGAAACATTTTTGTAACAAACTCCAAAAGTATTTAATGGAGGGCTGTAGTAAAAGGAGATGCAGTCCTGAATTATTGTAGTGGAATTGTAGACTAAAAGTGCTTAAAAAAGTATATAATAATAGCTTATTTTCTTAATGATTCTATAAAAGAAACAGCAAGTCCCGTTTTTAATGCTATTGTCTGATTATCAAGTATATCAAGAAGATTTTTTGCAATATTTATTTTTTCTTGCTCTATCCCTTTTTCTATACCCCGTTCTATACCCTGTTCTATCCCTTTTTCTATACCCTGTTCTATACCTTTCTCAATCCCTTCTTCAAGTCCTTGTTCAATTCCATCATTTTTAGCTTTCATGATGGCAAGTCTTTGAACAGATATAAACTCTTTTCTTTTATGTTGTGCTTCTAATTCATCTTTTGTGAGGTTGGCCTCATTGGCACTCTCTAGGGCTTGTTTTATGTGGATATCTAAATCTTTAGGAATATATTCTAAACTTCCTGCATTTTTCATAAAGTATATCCATTGCTCTTTAATGTTTTGCAGTTGAGACAACTCTTTTTGAAATTTTGGCAACTCTACAAATATAAGTTCAATATCATCGCTATACTGAAGTAGTTGCTCTTTTTCTAAAAGTTTAAAACTGTTTACAACATTCCCACTGTTTTCAAACATGACAAAATCAACAATACTTAAGGCTATGACAGGGTTAAGCAGATGGTAATCTTCTAATTTATTGAGCTGAACAGAGTAGTTTTTTGCAGCATTATATAAAACCCTTTTTTCAAAGCCGCTATGGTTGAGTACTTGCATTTCAATGATAACTTTTGTATCATCATCAAGTACTGCTTTGACATCAACAAAGGTATCTTTTACACCCTTTACCATTGGGATATTATAAGGGTCTACAATTGTCAGGTCTTTGATTTTTATCTTCTTTTGATCGTACACAAGTGCATTTAAAAAACTTATCAGTATATTTTTACTTGTTTCACTTCCAAAAACTTTTTTAAAAGCATAATCTGTTTTCACATCTAAAAAGTTCATTGCAAAGCCTTTTTTTGTAAATTATTGTAATAGACTTCTTTCATAACCTAGATATGCCTCAGCACTTTATAGAGAGTTTTAATCAAGGCAGATGTTCTTTAGCATAGCCGTAGCTATGCTAAAGGTTATCTAACGAAGAGTAAAGCTATCTATAAAGTGCCCTACGGGAGGGTTAAAAAGAGGTAATCTAGCACAAAAAAATGTTTTACCCTTAGCTATGGCTAGGCATAAAAATTTGTTTTGCACTATTTTCCCTCTTTTTAACCCTCTGAGGTATATCTAGGTTATGAAAGAAGTCTAATGAAATTGTATCTAAAAAAATTAAATTACGGCTATGGTTCTTTTCCTCTTTTATGATTTTTTAGCTATAATGGTGCAGAAATTTAGAGATAGGAATTTGAGTGATTACATTAAAAGAAGCCCTCACATTAAGTAAAGAAGAACTAGAAACTTTCAAAAAAGATTTACAAACAAAAATAGCAGCAAACTCTGAACTCAATGCATATATTGATGTTAAAAATGTTGGTGAGGGTGTGCCTATTGCCATCAAAGACAATATTCAAGTCAAAGATTGGTCTGTGACAGCAGCTTCTCAAATTTTACAAGGATATATTGCTCCTTATAATGCGACGGTTATTGAAAAAATGAGTGCAGCGGGACTCTCCCCTTTTGGGCGCACAAATATGGATGAGTTTGCTATGGGCTCTACGACTGAGTCTAGCTTTTATGGGAAAACACTCAATCCTCACAATGCTGATTGTGTTCCTGGTGGAAGTTCAGGTGGTTCTGCTGCTGCTGTAGGTGCTGGTCTTGCCATTGCCGCACTTGGAAGTGACACGGGTGGGAGTATTCGCCAACCTGCTGCGTTTTGTGGTATAGTTGGGATGAAACCAACGTATGGGAGAGTCTCTCGTTATGGTTTAGGAGCCTATGCCTCTTCACTAGACCAAATAGGACCTATGACACAAAATGTAGAAGATGCCGCTATCCTTTATGACATCATCAGTGGCAGCGATGAAAAAGACTCTACAAACGCACAAAAAGATGATAAGGTCACCCCAAATCTCGATGCTTCAAGAAAACTCACTATTGCAACCATTCCAAGTTATATCCAAAACGCAAGTCAAGATGTCAAAGATGCTTATGCAAAAGCCATAGAGGCACTCAAAAACGCAGGACACACCATTGTAGAAAAAGAGATGATGGATGCAAAGCTTGACATTTCAGCCTACTACATCACAGCAACAGCAGAAGCAGCGACAAATCTTGCACGTTATGATGG
>JALWON010000241.1 GCA_027083475.1 Sulfurimonas sp. | reverse complement strand
ACTATAAGTGGAAGTGCCACAATAAAGAGCACAACACTTACAACGTAATAGAAAAGAAAAAATGGCTTCAAGCCTACTCTTCGCTGGCTTTCACATAAAGGATACGTCCACAGTGAGGACAGTTTGTGATCTCTTCACCTTTGATCACATCAGCATACACTTTATCACCTATCACCATATGACACCCCATACATGCTTGATCTTCAACAGGAACAACGGTCGTATTTTTAGCCCAACGACGGATTTTTTGATAAAAAGCCAAACCTTTTTGATTTATTTCAGCAAGAAGTTTCTCTTTCTTTTTGAACACTTCTTGTCGCTCTGCATTGATCGCTTCAAGTTTCGCATCAACATCAGCCTTAACATTTTCAAGGTTTGCAGTGAGTTCGGCAAGTGTCGCTTGAGCAGCTTCTATTTGCTCTTTTTTTGCTTCAATAATCTTTTCTAATCTTTGAATCTCTTCATTGGCAAATGTTACTTGCTCTTTTGCAATCTCCTCTTCGAGTTGCAGCGATTTCATCTCACGTTCAGTTTTAACTTCTGAACTCTTTTGTGCGTTCTCTTCAAGTTTTTGAGAAAGTTCTGCAAGGTGCAGCTCATTTTTTGCTTTTTTTACTTCTTCATCTTTAATCTCTTGCGTCAAGTTCTCAATGTCAGACTCAATACTCTTTGTTTTTGCAAGAGCTGCTTCATAATTGTAGTTTGCTTCTTCTATTTGTGGTTCAAACGCATCAATCTCTTTGTCAATGATTGAGAGGTCGATTAACTGTTGTAAATGTTTGTTCATTGGTGTCCTTTGGGCTTAATTATATATCAAATATATGTGAATGGGTTTTCTGATGATGCAATTATAACTTTTAAACCTAAAATTTTCAAATGCTTTTGTAAAATTTGAGCGAAAAAGTACTCACTTTCATAATGTCCTATGTCAATTAAAGAGAGTTTTATACTCTTTGCCTCCATCGCATCATGGTACTTTACATCTCCTGTTAAAAAGCAGTCAGCATCCAAACTTCGCATCAGTGAACAGCCCGAACCTGTGGTGAGTGCCACCTTTTTTACATGCGCAGCACACTTGACAGTTTTAGCACATTTAAGCCCAAATGCAGCCGATACCTTTTTTACAAAAGTATCAAAATCTTCATCTACATCCAGGT
>JALWON010000240.1 GCA_027083475.1 Sulfurimonas sp. | reverse complement strand
GAGAAATGCTAATGTCTATTTTTGGATAATAGATCGATTTTTTTTCTCTGTTGGTTGCTTGTGCAAGTTTAATATTGTATTTACTCACTAAAATAGAGGGGTTGTGTGCAATAGCAAATGTTGCAGCTTCTTCCCTTGATGTTGGCATTTGTATGTCTAGCGAAGGTTTTAGCATCTCTTTTGGATTTAGATGCCGACCGAGGAGTGTCTCAAGTTGAAAGTTTTGGTTGAGAAGGGTGTTCTCTTGTACAACATAATTAGATTTAGCAAGGGCGAGAGAGGATTCTATTTTATTGACTTCTGAGAGGGTTGTGAGTCCTGAATTATAGAGTTTTTGTACCCTTTCAAATATCTCTTGATTGATGGTGATATTCTCTTGCGAATTTTCTAAAAGTGCTTCATTTTTCATCACTTCTATGTACTGATTTGCTGTCGCAAATGCACGGTCATTGACTTTTTCAATATAACTATATGCTGCAGAGAGTGTTTTGTACTCCTGCTCTTTGATTTGGTAGCTTGTACTAAAACCATTAAAGAGATTTTGTGTATATTTTAAAGAGTTTTGATAGACACTATAACTATCATGTGTATCAGGGGCTCCATTTGCTTGTTTGGATTTGTTTGTTTTCTCAATCCCTACACCAAGATTTAAGTCGAGTTTTGGGTAAAAGCCAGCTTTTGCAGTTGTTATATCTTCTCGTGTTGCATTGTAGTTTTTGAGCCTCTCAAGGACAATGGGATTTGTGTTAATAACCTCATTGATAGTCGTTTTTAGGTCTTGTGCATAGGAAGATGTGAGGAGTGTGATACTAAGCAAAATTTGTCTTTTCATTCATAAACCTAATAATAAAGTATAGTTATAGCTTAACTAGTTTGCACCTATTATAACTTACAAAATCTATAAAAGCAATGAATATGTCAAAATTAGCTTCTTATGTTATAATAACTGTAACAAAAGTTAAAAGTGAACTATGAAACGAAACGACTATACAGAGATTTTAAACAGTAAAAATAAACTATTGACACAAACTTATTTTGATTTACAGCGGCATTTTGAAGCAAAATATGGTCAAGATACCGTTGTTTTTATGGAGATTGGTACCTTTTATGAAGTCTATGAGATTAACAACGATGAAGAGCAGATAGGCAAAGCCAAAGAGATAGCAGAACTCCTCAATATTCAACTCACCAAGAAAAACAAAAATATTATTGAAAACTCCGATAAAAATCCTCTCCTTGCTGGAGTTCCTGCTGTGAGTTTTGAGCGTTATTTGAGTCGTTTGATAGCAGAAGAGAAGTACACCATTATTGTAGTGAAACAAAAAGGGAATCCCCCAAACATCAGCCGCTACATCGCACAGATTGTCTCTCCTGGGACAAATTTTGAGCATATTGTAGATAATGATGAAAATTATATTGTCTCTCTTTTAGTTGATAAATACAGAGGAATGTATAGTGTAGGCTACTCTGCCATAGATGTAACAACAGGCAAAACATGGATGTATGAAACCCACTCTACAAGTGAAGATAGTGCGTATGCCTTGGATGAAGTTTTTAACCTCTTAAATGTGTATAAAACAAGTGAAATAGTCCTGACCTTTTTAGATGGTGTTGATGATCAATGCCATGTCTTACAGTATCTTGAAATTGCGGAGCATTATAACTACTCAGTAAATCATAAACGCCCAAAGATTGCGTTTCAAAATGCACTTTTTCAAGAGGCCTATCAAATTCAATCATTGCTTTCACCTATAGAGCATTTAGATTTAGAACGCAACCCTATGATTACAGAATCTTTAGCAATCTTGATTGATTTTGTGATTGAACATGATTATCATATTGTGCAAAAAATGGCGATGCCTCGTTTAATCGATAATCGCCGTTTTATGTACCTTGGCAACAATGCCTTAGAGCAGATGGGGGTACTCTCAAAAGATAGACGAGAATTTACACTGCTCAAAATGATGGATAAGAGTGCAACGGCGATTGGACGGCGTTTACTCAAAGAGAGACTCTTAAACCCTATCATGGATAAAGAGGAACTGGAACGTAGATACAATCTTATAGAGCGTTTACATTCGCATACACGTTATCTTGATGAGATGATGCGCGGGATTTATGATTTGGAGAGACTCTCTCGGCGTTTAAATTTGAGTCGTTTACACCCTTTTGAGATGAATCATGTTTATGATTCGATGGTGGCTGTGAAGGAGTTGATGCAATACATTAAAAAGTATAAAATTCAAAAAACACCTTTTCAGGAGAATGAAGTTGATGAATTTTTACGTGACATTACCAAGAGCATCGACTTGGATGTTTCACGGCGTTTTACAAACGCAACAGTGGATGAGAACTTTTTGATGAGTGGTGTTGATGAGGGTATAGATACCCTTGTCAAAGAAAACAGGGTTATGCTCATAGCCTATGAAGATATTATTGAAAAGATAGAAGATTTACTAGAAAAAGAGGGTGTCAAAAGTGCAAATCGTTTGGTGAGTTTGGGGCTTTTAGAAAAAGAGGGGTATTATATTTCACTCTCAAAAAACCGTTATGCACTCATAGAAAAAGCATTTCAAAGTGATGAAGATTTACGCCAATTCAGTGTCAAGAAACTGACAAATTCTGTCAAAATCAGTTCTGCATTTACGGACACTTTATCAGATAAAATTATGAAAAATCGCCGTAAAATTGTTGTTTTGGTAAAAGAACGCTATATACAACTCCAAGCTCTTTTTCAAAGACGCTATGCTTTGCTTTTTGACAGAGTGATTAGCTATGTCTCTGACCTTGATGTTGGGATGAGTTCTTCAAAAATTGCACAGATGTATAATCATGCACGACCAACAATTGTTACAGCAAAATCAGATGAAAACTTTATGCAGATTATGCAACTGCGCCATCCACTTATAGAGATACAAGAACGCGGGGGCATTTATGTGCCTAATGACATCGTAATGGGCTCACGAGATTATATGGATTTGCCCCATCCAAAAACGGTTATGCTCAATGTAAGTGTGCATGATGGACATGATGTTAATGGTGTTTTACTCTATGGAATTAACTCGAGTGGGAAATCATCTTTGATGAAAAGTATAGGGCTTGCAACACTTATGGCACAATCGGGCTTTTTTGTTGCGGCGAGTGTGATGAAATTTAGCATATTTGACTCTCTTTTTACTCGTATAGTCTCTAAAGATAATCTTGCAAAAGGACTCTCTACCTTTGCAGTTGAGATGTTAGAGCTCAAAAATATTTTTAATCGCTCTAGCGTGCATTCCCTTGTACTTGGTGATGAAATAAGCCATGGAACAGAGACACTCTCTGGTGTTGCCATTGTGGCTTCTGCTATTATGAAGCTTGCAAAAACACGCTGTCTCTTTCTTTTTGCGACACACCTGCACCAGCTCTCAACCATGCAAGAGATTACCCGCTTGAAAAATGTTGTTGATTTACATTTGAGTGTTGAGTATGATGAATCAAAAGATAAACTTCTCTTTAATCGTGTGTTACAAGAGGGAAGCGGCAGTAGTATTTATGGTTTAGAATTTGCAAAATCACTCCATATGGATAATGAATTTTTAAGTGAAGCAAACGCCATTAGAAAACGCCTCTCCAATGATTTTGATGAACTAGAACTGCTTGTCAAAAAGAAAAAATCCAAGTATAACAAAGAACTTTATGTTACAAAGTGTATTATTTGCGGTGCAATAGCAGAAGATGTGCATCATATCTCACAAAGAAGTTTAGCAGATAAAGCAGGTTTTATTGGGCATTTTCATAAAGATAATAAACATAATCTTATTCCATTATGTAAAGAACACCACAACAAAATTCATGAGGGAAAACTTCATGTGAATGGCTTTGTGATGACAAGTAAGGGTTTGGAGTTACAGTTTGAAGAGCAACTGAAAAAACCAAAAGTAGAAAAGATACTCGAACCTGAAATTAATGAAAATATTGAGGTAAAAGAGTTAGACGAAGAGCCAAAAGGCTTTGTGTTGGATGATTGGTAAAAAGAGGTAGTAAAACTCTATCAGAGTGCTTATCTTACTAGATTTTTAGTTTTAAATAGCTTTCTATAGAGTCAACAACAATTTTTTGATTTGCTTCTGTAGTATCATAGAGCTTTTGCTGTTTTTGATTGAGTATAGAATTATATTTCACTTCTATTAAAATTTTATCTTGAGTCATAAAATCTAGTTCAATACCATCTACATAGACATAACTAGGATCTAAATGTTTTATTTTTAAAAACAGTAGATTTTCAAATATAGCTCCTTTATCTCTAAAACCTGTAACTACATTTTTAAGTCCAATATCTCCAGCATATATCTTTTTAGGATTCTTTACTCTTTCGTTAAGTTTTCCATATTTTTCTACAGTATAGATCAGATAGGTGTCTTCGAAATAGGACAAATATCTTTTTGCACTATCCACACCGATAGAGAGAATATTTGCCATTTTATTTAAACTCAGTTGTTTACCACTCCTCTCCATCAAGAGTTTATAAAAGTCTCTAATAACAGATTCATTCTTTATGTTGTGATAAGCTATAATATCTTTATATATGATGTTGTCTATAAGGTTTTGTATATAACTTATATCTGCTGTTAGGACATACTCTGGCATCCCTCCATCACTCATATAGTGCTCAAAATAACTCTCTTTTAGATATGTATCAGACTTTTTAATAGTAATTTTCTTAAAAATAAGATACTCCTCAAAATCAAGAGGCATAATTTCGATAACTCTTTGTCGACCTGTTAAGTAGGCATTTTTATCTTTTAGAAGTGAGGCTGATGAACTAGAAGCATACACTTTCATATTTTCTAAATCATATATGTTTTTGAGCTCTTGTTGATAATTTTCTTTGGAAGTTACTTTAAGTGCCTAACAAAAATAAATGACATAAAAGTAGGATTGAAAATTGCTATATAAAAAGTATGAAATACATAGCATTAAATGAAACAATAACTGAAAAACTAGAGGCAGTAGTTAAAACAG
>JALWON010000239.1 GCA_027083475.1 Sulfurimonas sp. | reverse complement strand
TTTTCTTTTTGCCATCTATAAATCCTTACGCTGCGCCGACAGTTTTACGCTTACCTTTACGAGTACGCGCATTTGTCTTAGTTTTTTGACCACGACATGGAAGACCACGACGGTGACGAAGACCTCTATATGAACCTAAATCCATAAGAGCTTTAATATCCATAGCTACTTTTTTACGTAAATCACCTTCAACCATGTGGTTGGCACGAATTTCCGCAGTAATCGCTGCTACATCAGCTTCATTGAGTTCAAAAACTCTTTTGTTATAATCAATGCCTGTTGCGTCTAAAATACGACGAGAAGCATGAAGACCTATACCATAGACATACGTTAAACCGTACTCTATTCTTTTCTTTTTAGGTAAATCAACACCAGATATACGAGCCATGGTTATCCTTGTCTCTGTTTATGTTTTGGGTTCTTGCAGATAACTCTTACAATACCTTTTCTCTTGATAACTTTACAGTCATCACACATCTTCTTAACTGAAGCTCTTACTTTCATTGAAAGTCCTTTAGTCTATGTCTTTACTCTTTCTAGGCGAGTAAAAATACTTGCCAATACTTTTATCTCTACATCTTATATAAAGATAGAAATACTCTTGTCTTTTGTTAAAAGAGTAAAGCGGACTGCAATTTTACTTAAAATTTATTAAAAGTTTTATTAATTTTAGTAAATTACCATAATATACTCACTCCATACTCCCGATTTAACACAATATTTTTATGATAATAAATTTTTTTTCCATACTTTTTACTCAGTAGTTCCACTTCTATACTCTCTTGCGTTAAAAGTTCTCTTACCTCTTTATGGCTGAACCATTTTCCATATTTGGCTAAAGAGTTTTGCCAAAGTCTATAATCGCAAGTAGCATCTTGTGTGAGTTCATACATCTCTCCATCTTCTGTTTTCCAATGAGCATTTGTGCAGGCATAGAGTTTTACTTTTTTTCCTCTTACTTCCTTGTCTCTCACTTCAATCTGCCCATCTTCACAATAAGGACATTTTCCCAAAAACATCACAGCTCCTTCTTTTTGCATAATCCTAACTCAAATTTATACTTTATTTTAAAAATATTGCATATTGACATATAGCTTCAATTTAATTAACATATAATTATAATAAAGATAAGATTGCAAAGATTGTTATTGAAGGAGCTATTTTGCTGACAAAACAGTATTCGGTAAAGGTATTTGAAGTTACTTTAGAAGATGAAAATGAATTTATTGCTTTTTTTGATAAAAACTATGTCATGTTTACAAATCATCTTATTAGTATTTATGGAGAAGTGAGTCCAAAAATAGAGACTTATCTTCAAGAAAAAAATTTAAAATATATTGTCAATACCCAATTACCAAAAAATAGAGCAAGCAAAAGCACTCCAAAAGAACAAGTACAAGAAAAAAAACCAGTTGAAAAAATTCAAGATAATCTTAAAGTTATTGATAAACTTGTTCGGAGTGGACAAGAACTCAAAATACAAGGCGATTTACTTTTACTGAGTCGTGTCAATAGTGGAGGGAGTATTGTCATTGATGGCAACCTTATCATCACACAGATTGTTGAGGGTGACATCCGTTGTAATGGGAATTTTATGATGTTACAAGCCTCACCAAAAGCAAATATTGTTTTTCACGAAGTGGAAGTAGATAACAAATACTTACAAGATAAACTCAACCGTGTAGAACTTATAAATAATGAAATTAGAATAACACCCGTATTAAAGGAGACAAAGTGGGCATAATAATTGCAGTAATTAGTGGAAAAGGTGGTGTTGGAAAGACAACAACTACCGCAAATTTAGGACTTGGTATCGCACTCAATGACAAAAAATGTGTTGTTGTAGATTTTGACATCGGTCAGCGTAACTTAGATATGATTTTAGGACTTGAAAATCGTGTTGTTTTTGACATGGTACAAGTAATGGATGGTGAAGCCAACCTCAAACAAGCGCTTATAAAAAGTAAAATGAGTCCAAATCTTCAGTTTTTAGCAGCTTCACAAACAAAAGATAAATCTGTTTTAAATTCAGATAAAATCCATAAACTTGTGACTGATTTGAGTGCAGAGTTTGATTATGTCATTTTAGATGCACCAGCAGGAATTGAGTCTGGCTATGAGCATACCATTGAGTTTGCAGACCGTGCCATAGTCGTTGTTAATCCTGAAGTCTCTTCTATTCGTGATGCAGATCGTGCCATAGGCATTTTAGATTCTAAAAGTCAAAAGGTAAAAGATGGAAGTGAGGTAATGAAGTATCTCATCATTAACAGAATCAATCCTAAAATGGTACAGAGTGGCGAAATGCTTGCAAGTGACGACATCTTAGATATTTTAAATGTACCTTTAATTGGGAAAATTCCTGAAGACAAGGGAATTATTGATGCATCTAATCAAGGAAAACCCATCATTTTAGATACAAATTCAGCGGCAGGAAAAGCATATGCAAGAATTGCAGCACGTCTATGTGGTCAAGAAGTTCCCCTAGAAAATGTTGAAGAACCAGAGAGTGGTTTGATGCAAAAAATTAAAGAGATGTTTGTATAATGTTCTCTTTTTTCAACAAAAAAAGCAGTGCAAAAACTGCCAAAGACAGACTTACAATCGCAATTATGTCCGACAGACAAAATACAGATGCTTTTCCATTTATGGATCAAATGAAAGCAGAAATTATAGAAGTGGTCAAGAAATATATGGGTGTTAAAGCCATTGACATCAAAAAAGAAGTTGAAGATGGTGTTGAAGCCCTCTCTATAGATGTGCAACTTGAAAAAAATTAAAACAGTGCTACACCCGTAAAGTCGCTATAAGCCTTTTTTCATTTAAGAAGAGTTCAAGTGCATCCCCTATCTCTTTACAAACAATTTTACTTGCTTGTAAAGTTTGAAAACTGCACCCCTCTTCTCCTAAAATTGCTATACTTATTTCCGCTGTTTGTAACATTTTTGTGTCATTCGCACCATTGCCTATGGCAACACACTCTTTTGCATTCAAATTTTGAATATACTCCGCCTTTTCTAATGTATGTTGAGAACTTTGTAAAACATGAACATAAACATCAAAATTTTCAAGTTCTTTTTGTACACTTCCAAAAGTATCTGCTGTAATAACATGCACACTATATTTTTGTGTGAGTTTAGGTAAAATCTGTTTGACTTCCTCTTTTAAAACCCCATCTTTTGCTATCGTTCCGTTATAATCTAAAACAATGTGAGTTAATGTGAGTGTTTTATAATTTGGAATTTCTATGCTGTTTTTGTGCATCTTTTACCTTTTTTTTAGTCTATAAGGCTATGATTATAGTATGAAAAATATAAAACTAACCCAATACTCTCACGGTGCAGGCTGTGGATGTAAAATTTCTCCAAAACTTTTAGATACTATTTTAAAAAGTAACCGCGAACATATTCCCTACTCACAGCTTCTTGTTGGCAATAATACAAAAGATGATGCAGCTGCATTTGACTTAGGCAATGGAACTTCTGTACTGAGTACTACAGACTTTTTTATGCCCATAGTAGATAATCCTTTTACCTTTGGTCGCATTGCTGCTACAAATGCAATTAGCGATATTTATGCCATGGGTGGTAAACCCCTTATGGCAATCGCTATTTTTGGATGGCCTATAGATAAACTTGATGCAGAGGTAGGTCGTGAAGTGATAGAGGGTGGTCGTTCTGTATGTGAAGCTGCTGGAATTCCTCTTGCTGGTGGGCATAGCATAGACTCTCCTGAACCTATTTTTGGTTTAGCAGTCACTGGTTTAGCAGAGAATAAAAACCTCAAACGCAACGATACTGCAACAGAAGATTGTGAACTGTTTTTAACCAAACCCTTAGGTATTGGAATTTTAACAACTGCACAAAAACAGGGAAAAATCGCAGATGGAGATATAGATATAGCCGTAGAAGCTATGTGTAAACTCAACAAAATCGGTCAAGAAATCTCTTTACTTGAGGGAGTCACTGCTATAACAGATGTTACTGGTTTTGGTTTGTTAGGACATTTGAGTGAAATCTGTGAGGGAAGTGGCATTAGTGCAAGGGTAGAATTTGACAAAGTACCTATTTTAAAAAATGTAGAGAAATATTTAGAGATGGGTTGTGTTCCTGGAGGAACAAGACGAAATTTCGCAAGTTATGGAGACAAAATAGCTCCTATGACACAAAAACAAAGAGATATTCTTTGTGATGCACAAACTTCTGGTGGTCTTTTATGTGTTGTTCATAAAAAGAGTGTTACCGACTTTTTAGCAATTACAAAAAAAGAGGGACTTGATTTAGAGAGTATAGGACAAACACATAAACAAAAAGAGTTTTTAGTAGAGGTTATTTAGTTTTGAAACTTACAGATGATTTTCTCTCTATTGTTCTCAATGAAACGCCACTTTTAGATGTTCGTGCTCCTGTAGAATTTGGTAAGGGCGCTTTTAAAAATGCAACAAATATTGCTATTTTAGAAGATGAAGAGCGCCATTTAGTTGGAACAAAATATAAAGAAGCAGGAAACGCAGCTGCAGTTGCACTAGCAGAGAAACTCATTCAAACGCAGGGGCAACAAAAGAGAATTAAAAAATGGAAAGAGTACCTACAAAAAAATCCTAATGCACTTTTATACTGTTTTCGTGGAGGACAACGTTCAGGAATTTCTCAAGCTTGGTTAAAAGAAGTTGGTATAGATATAACTCGTCTTCAAGGGGGTTATAAGGCTTTTAGAAATTATTTAATAAAAGAGTCTTTACAAATTAGTGCTGAATCTCAAACACTTATTTTAGGTGGGTACACTGGTTCAGGAAAAACAATTTTACTTCAAAACCTTGAAAATATGATAGATTTAGAAGCACTTGCACACCATCGTGGATCCTCTTTTGGCAATTTTTCCTCTTTGCAACCCTCACAAATTGATTTTGAAAATAATTTGGCTTATAAATTGATTCAACACCATCATAAAAATCATAACCATTTAGTGATAGAACATGAGAGTCAAAACATTGGCCGCTCTTTTATACCC
>JALWON010000238.1 GCA_027083475.1 Sulfurimonas sp. | reverse complement strand
AAAATATCGCAGGATTTTGCGCCTCCATTTAAACTCATAGCTCCCTTTTTTATTTTAGGGAGTATCTTTTATTTGCTTGCAACACTATATGTTTTTTCATTCAATGTAAATGAACTCTCATTTACCGATCCAAAAGTTCTTAGTTTTACACACCTTTTTTTACTGGGGTTTGTAATGATGATCATCTTTGGAGCGATGGCGCAGCTTGTACCGGTTGTGCTTGAAGTAGGGCACTTTGGGGTAGAGCTTTTTTATGCCATTTGGCCGCTGCTGCTTATAGGCACACTTTTGATGGTCTTTGGCTTTTTGTATTCAAGCGCACTGCTGCCCTATGGCGGTGTAGTGGTTCTGACATCTATGATGATATTTGTAGGTGAAATATTTTTAACCATAGCGAAGGTGAAAAAACTCACGCTTGTAATGAGCAGTGTACTGATTTCAAATACCTTTTTATTCTTTGGTATTATTTTCGGGCTCTTGATGGCACTCTCGTATGCGGGAACGATTTCTATTGATATTACTTCTCTTTTAAAAGCACATGTGTTCTCCGTTTTAGGTGGCTATATAGCCATAACCATTATGGGACTCTCCATTGTGCTTGTACCTATGTTTACGCTCTCTCACAGCTTCTCTTTGCGACCGTTGGAGATATCTATTACACTCATGAGCGTGGCAGTTGTTTTAGCTATCATCGCATCACTGTTTCATTTAGATACACTCTCCCTTATCGCTGGTATTTTAGCGGTTGTTGCTATGCTTGTATATGTTTACTTGATATTTATTATTTACAAGATACGACCGCGAAAAGAGAATGACATCTATGCAATTTCGTTGATGTTCTCCTACTCATCACTTGTATTGTCAATAGTCATAGATCTGCTCTATTTTGTAATGGGAAAAGAGAATTATCTTTTAGCATCTATGTGGCTGCTCTTCTTTGGCTTTTTTGGCTTTTTAATAACAGGACACATCTACAAAATCATTCCATTCTTGGTCTGGTTTGAGAAGTTCTCACCACTTGTAGGGAAGCAAAAAGTACCTATGCTCGTAGATATGGTGCCAAAAAAGAGTTCACAGGCACAGTTTGTCTTTGGCGCAGTTGGAGTGTTGCTTATCGCAGCGGCACTACTCTTTGGCTCTAGCACTCTCATTGGTGCGGGAGCTTC
>JALWON010000237.1 GCA_027083475.1 Sulfurimonas sp. | reverse complement strand
CTTGCAAAATATAAAATTATTGCAAGGAGTGGAAGAAGAAGTACTTGGATGGGAAACTCTTTTTTAGAATTTAAAAAGCAAATTTTGTTCCTTTACTTTTACTGAAATATTGGAAAGTGTAGTAAAATAGAAAGGATGTTATAATTTCAATACGATAATTCAAGTCTTATTATGATAAAATTTTAGATTATGTCAATATAAATTAGCAATGATATCAGCTAACTTATTGTTTATGATAGTCGCTGTAACCATGATTAAAATATAAAAGGAATACAAATGTCAGAAACAGATTATAAAAATCTTTCAGTTGAGGAACTAGAAACTTTAATTCAACAAAATCAAATAGAAGTGAGTTTACTTCAAGAAAAAGTTAATAAAACTAAAAAAGAGCAAGAAGAAAATTTTAAAGATATCTTAGATTTAATGGCAAATATTTCTTATTCAGAAAAGCAATATTATGAGTATAGACTCATATTAGGAAGCCCACTTATTGAGCTTACTGAAACAGAAAGAATCACGATAGAGTCAATGATATTAATTACTAAACAAAAGATAGATAAATTAAAAGAAAATTTTAATAATATCAATCTTGATGAAGTTTAACTGATAAGCACAATGTGACTATATCAAGGTAGTATATGAAAAATATAGATAAAATTACTTTTGAAAATAATGAAAATTATTTTGATGAAGTATATCCAAATATTTGGATTATGCATAATCATAAATGGTCATTGTATTGCTGGGAACAATACAGAAAAAACCATGAAATTCCTTCAACTTTAGTTCATTTGGATTATCATTGGGATGCAATTAATGACTACTATGAAAATGAATCAACAATAAGAAATATGAACTTAGTAACTATGAAAGATGTACTCATTGAAGAAACAGATATTAGAAAGGATTCATTTATTGCTCCTGCAATAATTAGAGGATACATCAATAGAATAGATTTTCATTGTTTTCAAGCAAATACAGATGATGGATTAGATGATGAACTATTGAATAACTATAAGCCTATACAAAATATGCATAATCAAATTGAAGATTTAATACTATCTGTAGGAAATCAAGAAATTATATTAGACCTAGATTTAGATATATTTAATAAATCAGGTAAACTAGGCGAATTATGGAATCAAGAAGATATTGAAAATTATATCT
>JALWON010000236.1 GCA_027083475.1 Sulfurimonas sp. | reverse complement strand
GTACTAGCGCTACTGCGCGAGCACGTTTGATTACAATTGAAATCATATCTTGGTGACGTTTACAGTTACCAGAGACCCTAATCTAGGCATTTACATTTAGATTATTCCAGTGAATACACATTAAATACACAAAACTAACTCTCGTGAGATGGAGTTATGAAATGAAATACAGAAAGAGAGTGCCTAAGAAGCTACTTCAGTACATTAATAAGAAAGAGATAGTGAAAACTATTGCATCCGAGAATGAGAAGGCACAAATAGAGAGAAAACTTAGTAGTGCTCTTGCAATAGCCTCAAGCAGTCTATCTGAACTATCAAAACAGGCATTGATACAGGAGGAATTACAGGCTTTTATTCCCATAAGGAAACAAGTAGTCAAGGAAGGCATGAAATACAGTGAAGCTGCAAAGATTTACTTGCAACAATCAGAAGTGAGTATACGAGAATACAAAAGTAGAGAATATTTTTTTAGAGAGTTGCTACCCGCATTGCTAAAATACGTTTATGAAGATGACCCAATAGTCGAAAATATAACCCCACAACATCTGAATGAAATAGCGATGATTATACAAAAGCTTCCCTCTAGGAATTATGTAAATCTCAAGCGTTTAAGCAGTGAAGATGTTATTAAGAAGGCTCTTGCAGGAGAGTTTAGCGATATGAAAACTTTACATGTGGACACCGTAAATAAACATATCAAGCGTATTCGTTCTTTGGCTCATTATGGCTTTAGAACAGGACTTTTTACTATGAGTACAGCCATTCCTACTGTTAAGCATCATTATTCAGCAAGAGATGAGAGACAAGCACTACAAATTGATGAAATCGAGAAAATATGTAATGCTACAAGAAACCAAGAAGTAAAAGATTTTATAATGCTTGTGCGATATACAGGTATGCGTACAAGTGAGATAGGAAAATACAAACTCAAGGTGATTGATGGGATAGAATGTTTTGATTTGCGTGATGCTGAAAGTTTAAAGACTAAAAGTAGCTTTAGGGTGATACCTAAGCACCCTAAACTCTCGAATGCGAAGTTTACATATACATTGGAACATTTATCAAGACAGGTAAAAATTCTAATAGATGCTAACTTGGAAAATACTGAAAAGAAAACAGGGTATTCTTTACGACATACCTTTGCAAGTGAATTGATTAAGAAAGGTG
>JALWON010000235.1 GCA_027083475.1 Sulfurimonas sp. | reverse complement strand
GGTATGCATATCCAGTTGAACCACTAGAGCCTGATCATGCTAAAAGCGAAGCATATTTTTTTAAGGCGAAAAAAAGGTTTGAAGAACTTTCTATTTCTGGGAGTGGTGAGGCAATGCGAATGTTAGCTAGCATATATCTAGGCCATTGGGGACCGCACATAAATAAATCGATTGAAAAGGCAGAAGAATTATTGTTAAAAGCCATTGATGCAAAGTGCTTCTTTGCAGCTAATGACTTGGCCACTTTTTATCAAGGTAGCGACAGAGAGAAAGCAAAGTATTTTTACCAACTGGCAGAGGAAAACAACTGCCGAGTAATACAAAATAACGAACTTGAAACATAACAAAATACTAATATTTCCTATCATGTCTCTATAGATGCCTAAGTTGGCGTTTATTATGCCCTTGTGCTTTGAGTTGTTTGCTTTTTCTGCTTTGTTGATGCGCATAAGGTTTTAAGAATGCGGGGAGTACGCGTCCTTCAATTTTCATTAAATCATGAATCAGCGCTTGTGCAACTTGTTCTTCCTCAAGCTTTTCTACTGTATTGAGGTATGCAAAGATTAATTTGGCGAGCCTATCCAGTGAAATCTGCCAAGTGCTATGGGTTTGCGCATAAACCCATAAAGAAAAAGCAAAAAATCTTTCAAATACATCACCTTGAGGATAGAGCAAGTTTAAGGTTTGCTTAAAATTACCACTATTGCGATACAAATCCCAAAAGCGGGCAAAGCGTTTCATGCGTTGAATATCTTCAAAGCTTAGAAGATTATTTTTTAAAATATCATAAGGCGGAAGGTTGCTATATATCATATCAAAGTCTGTGCTATGGCGTGATAAATTGGTGCCTGATAAATGCTTTAAAATACCAATTTGAATTTCTGCTGTGGAGAGGGCGCAGAGTTGATTTAAGCCGCGACCAAAGCTTTCCAAATCTTCGCCTGGCAACCCTACAATTAAATCCAAATGCATATGCGCATAGGTTTCATGCTCTAAAAATGTGATGTTTTGTATCACTTTGGGGATATTAAGCTTGCGCTGGATGCGTTTAGCTACTTCATTATTTAAAGTCTGAATACCAACTTCCAGTTGCAATGAAGCGGGTTTGAATTGTTTGATGCGCGTTTGAATACTGCTTGGAAAATGATCGGGGATGACTTCAAAGTGC
>JALWON010000234.1 GCA_027083475.1 Sulfurimonas sp. | reverse complement strand
CTGCTAGAATATGCGGTGTACAGGTGGACCCTCTACAACTAGAAACGCTTTTAAATACCAATTTACTCAAAGGAAAACAATGACACTTTTTCAGCTGTTGATGCTCGGTGCATCGGCATTTTTTGCTTATAAAATTTACCAACATATTCAGACACTGCAAGATCCTGAAGAGAAACAATCGGAGGGCTCACAGCAGCCTTCGAGAAGTGCAGAGGCATTTTCCCCTTTTGATGCTTCATCATTAATTGAAAAAGCAGATGAAGAGATGCAAAAAGGAGATTTGCAAAAGGCACTTGCTATCTACTCCGAAGCAAACATAAAAGAGCCGGGTAATCCTGAAACACTTTTTAAAATGGGGTACACACTTGCCCAGCAGGATCGAAATGATGAGGCACTTGAGTATTATAAAGAGGCACTCTCTCTTGATCCAAATGACACTTATATCCATCAGGCTTTGGCATCACTTTACAGAAAAATGGGTGAGTATGCAAGTGCCCGTATGCATTTGAACAAATCTCTTGAAATAGATGATGCAAATCCTATTACTTACTACAACTATGGCAATTTACTTGTAGATATGAAAGACATAGAAGGGGCTAAAGAGATGTACAAAAATGCGCTGCGTTTAGATGGTGATTTTAAAGAGGCTCAAGAAGAATTAGATAAACTGCAAAAGGAAGCATAGATGAAAATACTGGAGATTTATGATTTTTTAAACAAACTCTCACCTTTTGAGCTGCAAGAATCGTGGGATAATTCAGGGCTTTTAGTCGGGAGTTTTGATGATGACATCACACAAATTGCACTGAGCATCGATGTAGATGAAAAGCTCATAGATTCACTCGAAGAAAACACACTCCTCATCACACACCATCCCATAATATTTGGTGGACTCAAGCAGTTGGAGTTCTCAAAATATCCGGCAAATCTCATTCAAAAGATGATAAAGAAAAATATTTCAAATATCGCAATGCATACGAATTTTGACCAAACGCATCTGAATGAGTATGTAGCGACAGAGGTTCTTGGATATAAAATAAAAGAAAAAGAGGGATTTGTTGCTTACCTGGATGTAGATGAAGATTTTGATACTTTTGTAAAAAAGGTATCGGCTGCATTTGGGCTTAAATGTGCTAAAACTGTCAAGTGTGCTGCGCATGTAAAAAAGG
>JALWON010000233.1:3234-18487 GCA_027083475.1 Sulfurimonas sp. | reverse complement strand
AAAAGTGCCATAAGTACAATAGCAATCTGCAAGTAGTTTGCATAGTGGAGTTTAGAAAGAGAGGATAAATTCGTCATATTGCATGCCTTTTTCTTGAAGTAATTTTTGGAGTATTTTTTCACTCGCGTGCATACCGCCACTTTTTTCTGCTTGGAGGAGTTGTTTGTAGAGTGGTTCAATGATAGCGAGTGCTTCAGGTGATGGAAGCCGTCTTGCTGAGTGGTAGCCAATGGGTTTGTTTGTTGTATAGTCTATTGAAGGTGTGACATTTGCCATGACCCAGTAAAAAGAGCCATCCTTGCAGATATTTTTGACATAGGCATGGATTTCAAGTCCGTTTTGGAGATACTCCCAAAGGTACTTAAAAATTATCTTTGGCATATCTGGATGGCGAATAATATTGTGTGCTTGTCCAATGAGTTCTGCTTCTTCATACCCTACTATTGTGATAAAAGCACGATTTGCATAGGTGATAATACCCTTGAGGTCTGTTTTCGTGACAAGGATGGTATCTTCATGAAACTTTTTTTCTTTATTGGTTGGCATTGCATTCATATTTTTCCACTTTTTTCATCAAAATTTTTGAGATTATAGCATAATCAAAATTAATCTTTTGCACTGTTGTAAAGCCATAAATAGCCGATAAAACCGGCTAATAAAGAGGCAATTAAAACACCAATTTTTGCTTGAAATATAAGAGTCTCTTGCCCCGCAAACGCAAGGTCGGCAACAAAGATACTCATAGTAAAACCGATGCCTCCTAAAAAGGCAACACCAAAGAGTTGGCTTATACTACTCTCTTTTGGCAGTTTGGCGATGCCAAGCTTGATAGCAAGCAGTGCAACCCCTCCAATACCTAAAACTTTACCAACAATAAGTCCAAAGATGATACCAAGAGAGACAGGCTGCATGATAGTGGTACTGATACTTGAGAAGTCTATACTAATGCCTGCGTTTGCAAGGGCAAAAAGTGGGATGATAACAAGTGAAACCGGTAGATGTAAATCATGTTCAAGCCGTGCAGAAGGGGAACTCACGGCATCTGTTTTATCTTTAATGTTGAGTAAAATTGCCTTTTGTTCTTCATGCATAGTATGGTCTGTGGCTACGGGGTAGTTGTCGTACTCATCGAGTAGATTTTTGATGTGTGTGGTAAAATCAACAGGGGTGAGTTTTGGTTTTGAGGGGATGGCAAGGGCTGCAATAACACCTGCTATGGTTGCATGCACTCCTGATTCAAGCATAAAAAACCACATGAAAATTCCTACGAGAAAATAGGCTAAAATAGAGTGAATGCCAAAACGGTTCATCGCTATCATCACTAAAAAAGCAGCTCCTGCTAGGGAAAGTGCTAAAAAGTGAATCTCCTGTGTGTAAAAAACAGCAATGACAAGGACAGCTCCAAGGTCATCTACAATCGCTAATGCCACTAAAAATGTCACAAGGGCAGGGGGTACACGTTTGCCTAAAAGGACAAGGGCACTAATGGCAAACGCAATGTCTGTTGCCATAGGAATGCCCCACCCATTGGCTCCTGCACTTCCACTGTTTATGCTGAGATAAATAAGTGCAGGAATAGCCATGCCTCCTATGGCAGAGAGTATCGGTAAAATGGCAACTTTGATGTCTGAGAGTTCTCCTACAAGGACTTCGCGTTTTATCTCTAAACCAACCATAAAGAAAAAGATAGCCATAAGGCCATCATTGATCCAGTGATGCAGAGAGTGTGAGAGTTTCCAAGAGCCTACATTAAAATCAATGTTCATATGAAAAAGGTGTGCATAGAGGGTATGCAGGGGTGAGTTTGCTAAAATGAGTGCAAAAACAGTCATCGCCATAAGCACGAGACCAGTGGTCGTTTGTGAGTGCAAAAAGTGCTCAAACGGAGTAGCAATACGGTTAAATGCTTTTTCCCATGGGGCATAGAGTTTCATTGAATTTTCCTTAAAAATTATCTGTTTGATTATAACTAAAATAAAATAATTTAAAAATGTGTATAATGTTTTTATGAATTTAGAAGCTTTAAAAAATAAAACTGTACTCCTTTTTGGAAAACCGCGTGCTTTTTCACCCGAGGAGTTTGCAGCACAAATGCAACACCATCAAATTAGTGTTGTTTCTCAGATGCAAGAGGATGTGATTTTGAGTATTGATGGGCGTATGATGACCCCCTATGAGCAAATAGAGAGTGAAAAACTCTATGAAGCAGGGAAAATACCCTCTCTAAGCATTGATGCTCTTGAGTCACAACTTGCAAAAAGCATCGATGCAGACACACTGCTTATGAGTTTGAAACTCTCTCACGATAAAGAGCGTTTAAAAAGTTTTTTGCAAAATAGTATGTTAGAAGAGAAATTGTTTTTTCGACTCATAAAAATGTATGATTGGCAGGGAGAAGATTTTTTTGAAAATGATGATAACCGTGATGTGAGTGCGGCGTTTATTGGAAGATTTTATGAAAACATAGAACGCAATCATAATGTGCAGTATGCTACAACAGGATTTATTCATCTTGTTTCTCAAACAAAATCAGCAAAACTGTTACAAGCCATCGCAGAACTCCAGCCCATTGCTTTTCATCCAAAAATCAAAGCAGCGATTGCCATGAGTGAGTATCTGGATGCTTCGATGCAAAAAAAGTTTGCAAACCAAGGGGGCGAACAAATCTTAGAAGCCCTCTCTCTCAATAAAAATTTAACACAAGATTTAGTGGAGCGTTTTTTACAAGAAGAGACCCTTGCTTTGAATGTGGTGTGTTTTGTGCAACTCAACGAAGTACTATTTGCCCAATTTGTGAAAAAGTACAAAGAGGTCGCACAAAATGAAACACTGACACAGGCAATGCAACAAGAACTTCTTGCCTTACAAGATGAAAGGGTCAATCTTTTTCTTGCAAACAACAGCAGTTTAGCAAGAACAGTACTTGAAGTCCTTTTAGAAAAAGGGGATGCAAATGTGCAGATGGCACTCTATGAAAATAGTGCAACACCACAAGAGTTTTTAACAAAGGCATATGAAAACACAGCCTACCATGAAGCTTTGGCAAAAAATGAGAATACTCCTGTAGAGATTCTCTACCAACTCCATCTCGATAGCCGTTATGAAAAATATGTCAAAAGTAATGCGGGGTTTGGAGCGTATATACAGAGTGAAAATATAGGATGGATGGTTGAATGAAAGCAAGTGAACTGCGTCAAAGTATTGCGGCATTAGTTGCACAAAAGGTGCCAACATTTCTTTGGGGTGCTCCGGGAGTTGGGAAATCTTCTATTGTCAAACAAATTGCTACACAAAGAGGCATAGGCTTTATTGATTTGCGTTTGGCATTGATGGATCCTACAGACTTAAAAGGGATCCCTTTTTACGACAAAGCAAGTCATACAGCACTTTGGGCACCTCCTGCATTTTTACCAAAAGAGGGGGCAGGAATTTTGTTCTTAGATGAGCTCAATACTGCACCGCCAAGTGTGCAATCGTCTGCATATCAGTTGATTCTTGATAGAAAGATTGGTGAGTATCTGCTTCCTGATGATTGGGCGATTGTTGCAGCGGGAAATCGTGAGAGTGATCGCGGGGTAACATACAGAATGCCAGCACCACTTGCCAATCGTTTTGTGCATTTTGAGATGGAAGTCAATGTGCAAGATTGGCGTTTATGGGCATTTGAAAATGGCATTGATGTACGCATTCTTGCTTATATTTCTTATAAAAATGAGCACTTGTTTACATTTGATGCAAAAAGCGATACAAAAAGTTTTGCAACACCGCGTTCTTGGGAGTATGTGCATAATGTTTTACAAAGTGAACTTGAGAGGAGTCTGCTTTTAGAAGTTCTGAGTGGTACAGTAGGCAAAGAGGTCGCGGTGGACTTTTTAAATTTTGTAAAAGTGATGGACAAACTCCCAGATATAGAGGCTATTTTACAAACAGGAGAGGGGGAACAGAGCGAAGCTGTAGATGTACTCTATGCTTTGAGTTCAGGCTTAGTGAGCCGTGTGTTGGAAGATAACAGCAAACTTGAGAATCTTTTACGATATGCCCTCAAGATGAAAAGTGAATTTTCTGTGATGATGATTCAGGATTTACAAAGAAATGGTGTCAAAATGGAGCATGCTCCACTTTTTAAAGAGTGGGTAAAAGCCTTTGCTTATATTTTAGATTGAATGGTGACTTTTTTGGCCTCAAAGAGTTCTATTGCTTTTTGTACGATGGGCTCTTTTGTGATGTCTGTACCATCGGTCTCTTCAAGTGGTGGTGCATCATTACAGTTTGAGACACAGCTTGCATCGCCTCCCATTTCGGCATCTTCAATCATAGTAGCACTTTGATCACCTTGTGGTATGTGTTCTTTTGGTGGTTTTGAGCAAGGAATTCCTTTGATTTTTGTCTCAAAACCAAAAATTTCTCGCACAAGCTGTTTGACAACACCATAGCCATGGGTGAGATTCTTTTTACAGGTCTCATCTGCACAACTCTCCCAAGTGAGTGTGTTTGCTTCAAAAGAGACAAAAGAGATGTTGTTTTTAAAACACTCTCCCAGTTCATAATTCCTATCGGCGATTTTTTCAAGAAGGAGTGCAAAATTTTCAATTTCAGGTTTTTTCTCTAGAGTTTTTTGGGCTTCTGGTTTGATGAGATGCGCTGCTTCAGGTGTTGTGGATTGGAGTTTGATTTTACTCGCTTGGGGCATCTGTATTTCAGGGCGTGTCACTTCACTTTGGAGTGACTCTATCATCTGGTCAATCTCGCGAATACGCAAGGCTTCTATCATCTTAAAAAATATCATTGAAAGTACAAAAGAGCCATCGGCATTGATACTAAAGAGGTACTTGGAATCACTTAAAATTCTAAAGAATCTATCTAAAACAAGGGTTGAAAAGAGGGCATCTTGAGAGTACATTTTTTCTTTAAGGTAGGCAATGAGTTCATCGACTACCATTTCACTCTCATAATCTTCTAAAAATTTTGTGTACTCTACGAGTGCGGCATAATCTTTGTTGAAAATCGCTTGAAAAAGCTCAGTGATGAATTTGGGATCGACAAGTCCAAGCATATCGGTTACGGTGCGCACATCAACATGGTTTTTGGAGTAGATGATGGCTTGATCAAGGAGTGTTAAGGTGTCACGCAGACTCCCACTCCCACTGCGTGCTAAAATCTCTAAGGCATCATGCTCAAAACCAATGCCCTCAAGGTTTAAAATATGGGCTAAATGTTCAATGATTTTATGTGTAGCAATACTTTTAAATCGAAAATGTTGCGTTCGACTTAAAATCGTTGCAGGAAGCTTCAGCGGGTCTGTGGTAGCTAAGATAAATTTGACATACTCAGGGGGTTCTTCAAGTGTTTTTAAAAGGGCATTAAAAGCCTCTTTTGTCAGCATATGCACTTCATCAATGATGAAGATTTTATACCGTGCTACAGCAGGTTTATACTTTGTTTGCTCCACCAAATCACGAATGTCATCAATCTTGCGACTACTTGCACCGTCCATCTCGATGATGTCCATATGCCGACCTTCAATCGCCATAGTACAGTTGGAGCATTTGCCACAAGGGTGATGGCTCATCCCCTCTTCACAGATGAGAGCCTTTGCAAAAATACGGGCTGTTGAAGTTTTTCCACTCCCGCGCAGCCCTGAAAAAAGGTAGGCATGTGAGAGACGATTGGAGTCGAGTGCAAGGGAGAGAGTTTGTGCAATGGTCTCTTGTCCTATCAGCTCATCAAAATTTGAGGGACGGTATTTTCGTGCTAATACTTCAGATGCTGCTTTCAAGAGTGACTCCGTGATGAATTGGAATCATTTTAGCATTTATAGAGTTAAAAGTTTATTTAATCAGAGGTTTTGTACGGTGTTTTTAAAAAGATTCCCGCGCTCAGCATAAGAGGAAAATTCATCTAAACTTGCAGCTGCTGGAGAGAGAAGGGCGACTTCATCTTTTTTGAGTTGTGTGTCTATGTCAAAGATGGCTTCTTGGAGATTTTTACAACGCGAACAAGGGATATTATAGTTTTGTGCGAGTTGGAGAAGTTTTGTTTTGTTGGTGCCAATGGTATAAATATGGAGCTTTTTATCTTGTAAAAATGCAAAGAGTTCGTTTAGATCAACTCCCTTGTCATCACCACCTAAAATAAGATGAATAAAAGAGGACTCATACCTTTTGACAGCGGCGATGGTGGCATCGAGATTGGTGGCTTTTGTGTCATTGACCCAGAGTCTGCCTTGGGAGTCTAAAAGCTCCTCTTGACGGTGTGGGTCAAGAGTAAAAGTGTTTATTTTTTCATAATCTACACGATCAAAAAGAAGCTTATCTACAGCCATGGCTAAAAGTGCATCTGTTAAAAATGCAGCTTGAAATTTTATTTTTTCGCTTGCAATGGCAAAAGTTTTTGCAAGATCTTGGGCATCTTTGTAGGAAATGAGTTTGGCTTGTGTTGGGGTGTTTTTATAGGCTTGAGGAACAATAGCAGTATCTTGAGCAGACATCATGCTTAAAGGCTTGAGCTTATCGTTTACATAGTCTTGCATACTGCCATGCCAACTTAAATGATCTGGTGAGAGCGGGAGTAAAATATAGATATTTGGTTTGGCATATTTTGTATAGTGCATGGTAAATGAGCTTGTTTCTAAAATCCAAATAGGGGCATCAGAGGAGAGTTTCCCCAGCGGTGTGCCAATATTTCCTCCCGCAACTGCTCCCTTGTCTGCTAAGAGATGGTGCAGCATTTGTGTGGTGGTTGTTTTGCCATTGGTACCACTGATCCAAACTTTGAGGTTCATGACATCGGCGAAGTAATCATACTCGCTGATGAGGTTTTTGGCACGTTTGATAAGTGCATTAGAAGGAGGAATACCTGGAGAGGTAATCTCTAAATCGGAATTGTCAGGATTAAATTCAACAGCAGGTCTTACAAAAGAGTTGTTTACACCACCGTAGGGTTCTGTGCAATTGTCATCATAAAAAACAGCATTTTTTATATGTTTTGCCAGTGCTTTTGTGGTTGTGCCATAGCCAAAAATTGAGATGCGTTTAGACATTGAGCCACTTCTTTGCAATCAAACGCAGAGCCTCAGGGTTTTCTGAGGCAAAAAATTGCAGGGATGGGTGTGTCTGTTTTGTGGGAAAATCAAATGTTCGCTCAAGGTACTCCACAATCGCATCGCCAGAGTGAATGAGTTTCGTCTCTTTTCCAAAATAGTTTTGAAAAGAAGTGGCTAAAAGGGGAAAATGGGTACAGCCTAAAATGAGTGCATCGGGATGGGAGAGTTTGTGAAAATAGTGTTGTAATGTTGCTTCGACAATAGCTCCATCAAAAATTTCCTCTTCTACAAGGGAAACAAAAAGTGGAGTTGCCTTGGCTTGAAGGTTTTGAAAATCTAAATTTTTTAAACCATTTTCATAGGCTTTTGAGTTGATGGTTGCGTTTGTTCCCAGAATGAGAATGTTCGCATCTTTTTTCTCAAGTGCATTTTGTGTCGCTAAAACACCAGCTTCCACCACACCGATGACAGGGCAGTGAGCAGACTCTTGCATTTCAGCAAGAGCATAAGCACTCACACTGTTGCAAGCGACAATAATCATATCGAGTTGGAAATTTTTAAAAAACTCTACGGCTTCAATCGCATAACGGATGATGGTGTTTTTGTCTTTGCTCCCATAAGGAACACGAGCAGTGTCTCCAAAGTAGATAATCTCTTCAAAGAGTTGGTGTTCAAGCAGTGATTTTACAACTGTTAAACCACCAATACCACTATCAAAAACACCAACTTTCATTATTTGTCCGTATTCATACTTTCAAGGAACTCTGCGTTTGTTTCGTTTTTACCCATAGTATTGTAGATAAATTTGAGTGCTTCGACTTCATTGTCTTGTTTATGGAGCATTTGACGCAGAATAAATACTTTTTGTAACGCTTCTTTTCCAATGAGCAAGTCATCTTTACGTGTGCCTGATTTGAGAATATCAATAGCAGGGTAGATACGTCTATCAGCAATTTTTCTATCGAGCACGACTTCCATGTTACCTGTTCCTTTGAACTCTTCAAAGATAACTTCATCCATACGGCTTCCTGTATCTACAAGTGCGGTAGCTATGATGGTAAGGCTGCCCCCTTTTTCAATATTTCTTGCTGCTCCAAAGAAACGTTTTGGTTTATGCAGGGCATTGGCATCAACACCTCCTGAGAGGACTTTTCCACTTGATGGTGTGACGGTGTTATAGGCACGAGCGAGACGAGTAATAGAGTCAAGGAGTATGACAACATCACGCCCCATCTCAACACGGCGTTTTGCTTTTTCTATCACCATCTCAGCGACTTTCACATGGTTTTTTGCAGGCATATCAAAGGTAGAAGAGTAGACTTCCCCTTTTACACTTCTCTCCATATCTGTTACCTCTTCAGGACGCTCATCTACAAGTAAAACCATTAAGTCAATTTCGGCATGGTTGGCTGTAATACCATGGGCAATCTCTTTGAGAAGTTCTGTTTTTCCTGAACGTGGTGGTGCAACAATGAGACCACGCTGCCCTTTCCCAATAGGTGAAAAGAGGTCAAGCATACGCCCTGTTAAACCTTTCTCATTGTACTCGAGTTGAATTCTTTCTTGTGGATAGAGGGGAACAAGGTTTTCAAAAAGAGGGCGTTTTTTGCTCTCTTCTGGCGGGAGCCCATTGACAGCTTCTATTTTGATGAGGGCATAGTAACGCTCTTGATCTTTTGGCGGGCGGACTTGTCCTGTGACAACATCTCCGTTTCGAATGGCAAATCTTTTGATTTGTGTATTGGAAACATAGGCATCATTGATAGATTCATTAAATGACTTGTCT
The DNA here is from genome assembly GCA_027083475.1 of Sulfurimonas sp. Taxonomy (GTDB): domain Bacteria; phylum Campylobacterota; class Campylobacteria; order Campylobacterales; family Sulfurimonadaceae; genus Sulfurimonas. Next base: position 9,659 of record JALWON010000233.1, on the reverse strand, counting down.
ATGGAGCGGATAAAACCATAGCCATCTTGCATTACCTCTAAAATACCACTAAAGAGAATAAAACCGCCTTGTGCTGTTTGTGCTTTTAAAATTTCAAAGATAACATCTTGGCGTTTAAGCTCTTGAGGATGCTCCACTTTTAATGATTCAGCAATACTGATAAGTTCTTCAATGGGTTTTGTACGTAACTCTTCTACACTAGAGCCTTTGACAGGAGTGTGTGTGCGTTTTGAGTTGTTGTTATTGCGGTTATTGTTATTTTTAGCTTTTTGGTTGTTACGAGGTTGTTGAGGATGCGTTTCAGCCATAGAAATGTTTGCCTTAATTGTGTGATTTTGTAATGAGGAGAGATGTGAAGATACCTTGCATATCTTTTTTGTTAATGAAATTTTACACTAAGATAGTTGAAAATGTCAAGTTTTTCTGCTTAAAGTTGTGTTTGGTGTTGTAAAAGGGTGTCAATCATAGGAAAATTTTCTTTACTGACATTTGTTTTATGACTTCTATAAAGAAGATATGCCAAAATTGCACTCAGTAACATAAAAAAGAGGGTAAAAGCGATAAGCACGGTTTTGACATAGGACGTTTTTTCTGTTTGTTCGTATAATGTTTTTCCATCAAGAGTTTGTGGCTCTTGTTGTGCATAGAGAAGTTTTTTTGCTTCTTGATTAAAATGTGCATAGCGGTTGCGGAGTTGTGTAATTGCATCAGCTGCAATCGCTTTATTTTGTTTCAGATTTACAATGGTACGTAACATACTTTTTTTCGTCTCTTGCAAATCATCGTTGCTTGTCTCTTTTTTGTATAGGGCATAAAAGAGTTGATCATGGGTTGCAAGTGCGAGATAGTACAAAGAAATTTTTTCTTTTAAAGTACTTTGTTTTGCAATGGTGTCAATGGCACTGTTTAAATCGGCATAACTTTTTTCTAAATCACTCTGTGCAAAGAGGCTCAGTGTAAGAGATATTACAAATAAAACTATTTTCATGGGCGATATTGTAGCATAAAATTATGCATACATATTTTGAGGTAAAGTATCAAATGCCTTGAGGGTTTTTTCTAAAAGTTTTTGCATCTCTTTGAAAATATCCTCTTGAATGTTTTTGTTCGCTTTATCAAATGTTTTGACAATATTTGTTTTCACAAAGTTTTTACTATTTTCATCTCTTGGTTTACTTGGCTCAAAAATAGCGGCTATTGTGTTGGCAAGTTGTGTCACAGGTGACTTTGGGGCATCTTTTTGGAGCTCTTGTAAAAAATCATCAATAAAAGGCTGTGCTTTTTTCATAAAAGCATCTATCTCTTTTTGATCTTGTGCGGAGATGCCATTGCTGTCAATAGAGAATTGAAAGGATTGCATAGAAGCAAAGCTTGCATGAGTGCTTGTGCCATTGGCACTTTTTGTTTGCGAAAAAGAGCCTGCCTGTTGGTTGGAAAAATCCATTTTTATGACATCACCACTGGATGTTTTCATGGCAATGCTAAGGTCATGTGATTTGTAAGCATCGAGGCTGTAAGAAGTGTTCATAATGCATCCTTTATGGGGTAAGTACTTGTATCATCGGCTAGATTAAATAAATATTTAGCTATACTTTCGTTGATTTATGAGGCAAGACCTCATATCTCAATAAGGAAAATCGATGACGAAAGAGTATATATTTACTTCAGAGTCTGTAACAGAAGGGCACCCTGATAAGATGGCAGATCAGATCAGTGATGCCGTTCTGGATTATATTATTGAACATGACCCAAAGGCACGTGTTGCGTGTGAGACTTTGGTATCTAATGGTTTTTGTGTAATTGCAGGCGAACTGAAGACGACGGCATATGCCCCAATGCAAGAGATTGCAAGAGAAGTGATTCAGGAGATAGGTTACACTGATGCAAATTATGGTTTTGACTATAGAGCAGCAGCGGTATTAAACGGAATAGGGGAACAATCTCCTGATATCAACCAAGGGGTTGATCAAGAAGATGGCGCTATTGGTGCGGGTGATCAAGGGCTTATGTTTGGGTATGCTTGTCGTGAGACAGATGTACTGATGCCTTTGCCAATTCACTTAGCACACCGTTTAACACAAAGACTCGCATTTGTGCGTAAAGAGGGAATTGTTCCTTACTTACGTCCTGATGGCAAAGCACAAATTAGTGTGCGCTATGTAGATGATAAACCAGTAGCGGTAGAGACTGTGGTAATCTCTACACAACATCATGAAAATATTGACCAACAACAGATTCATAAAGATATGATTGAAGAGGTTATTAAGCAGGTGATTCCTGCAGATATGATGGATGAAAATACGATTTTTCATATCAACCCAACAGGAAAATTTGTCATTGGTGGGCCACAAGGGGATGCAGGACTTACTGGACGAAAAATCATTGTCGATACCTATGGTGGTTCATGCCCACACGGTGGGGGAGCATTCTCTGGAAAAGACCCTACAAAGGTAGATAGAAGTGCAGCGTATGCAGCACGCCATGTTGCAAAAAATCTTGTAGCTTCAGGTGCCTGCGATAAGGCGACTATTCAAGTGGCATATGCCATTGGTGTTGTGCAGCCTGTTTCTATTATGGTAGATACACATGGAACTGGCAAAGTAGAGGAAGCGAAGATTGAAGAGTGTGTTAAAGAGCTTTTTGATCTAAGTCCTGCTGGAATTATAAAGTCACTTGATTTACTCAAACCAATTTATAGAAAAACTGCTGCTTATGGGCATTTTGGACGTGAAGAGGATGGCTTTAGCTGGGAAAAGACAGATAGAGCAGAGGAAATTAAAGCCTATTTAGGGCTGTAAAAGTGTAACATTCTTGTCCAATGTTATAACAACTATACATTTTTAGCTAATTTTAAAAAACTAAAGTGTATAGTACATTAATCAAATTTTTGAGGAGAAAAAATGTCAGTATTAATTAATGATACATGTATTAACTGTGGCGCTTGTATTGATGAGTGTCCTGTAGAAGCAATCGTAGATGAGGATGATAATCCAACGGGTGAAGAGATTTATTATGTATATGGTGATAAATGTGTAGAGTGTGTTGGGCATCATGATGAACCAGCTTGTGCTACTGCATGTCCTACAGAGGGTTGTATCACTTGGGATGCTATTGGTGAAAGCTCTGAGCATAGAGAAGACATTACAGAAGAACAACGTTCAGCAAAAGAACCTGTTGTAGAGTAGTCTAACACCTTTTTTGAAACACTTTTTGTGTTTCAAAAACTATAAAATAACTCCTTTTACGTCTAAAAAATCAAAAACAATCTTTATTTAAACTAAAAACAATCTTTATTTGGGTATAATTCCACTCTAATTTTATATTTTCAGAGGAAATTTTATGGAAAGAACACTATCGATAATCAAACCAGATGCAGTTGCAAAAGGTGTTATAGGCAAAATTTTAGACAGATTTGAGAGCAATGGTTTAAAAATTGCTGCAACAAGAAAAATACAACTTTCACGTGCTGATGCTGAAGCATTTTATGCTGTGCATGCAGAACGTCCTTTTTTTAACGACCTTGTTGATTTTATGATTTCTGGTCCTGTTGTTGTTTCAGTTTTAGAGGGTGAAAATGCTATGCAAAAGAACCGTGATCTAATGGGGGCTACAAACCCTAAAGAGGCACAAGCTGGAACTATCCGTGCAGATTTCGCTGAAAATATAGATGCAAATGCAGTTCACGGAAGTGATTCTGTTGAAAATGCTGCAAATGAGATAGCATTTTTCTTTTCACAAAGAGAACTCTCTTAAGTACTGTTTGTGAAAATAGCTTTACGAAAAATAACCAAAACACCTTTTGATTTTGAAGTAAAATCTGGGGAAATGATTTTTAAAGGTTATTTAGAGTATCATTCAGGTAAATTAATTTTGCTTCGTGCAAAACTTAGTGGATTACTTGAAAAACCTTGTGACATTTGTGCACAAGAGTATACAATGCCGGTTGATGAGGAGATAGAATTTTTTCTCTCAGATGGTATTTATAATGGTTTTGACAATGTTGATTTGGATGTTGTTGAATCATTGGATGGTAATGTAGATATTGAAGAGCTTTTAGCCTCTGAAATTGAACTTATCAAAAGCGACTATTTACGTTGCAAAAAGTGTCAAAACTCAAACTAAAATTTAAAAAGAAAGGAACTTAATACTATGGCAGTACCTAAGAGAAGAGTATCTCACTCTCGTTCAGCAAAACGCAGAACACATTACAAAATTACTTTAGCGAAACCTGTGAAAGATGCAGATGGAACTTACAGACTCCCTCACCATATTAACCCTACAACTGGCGAGTATAAATAGTCAATGGTAAAGATTGCTATTGATGCAATGGGCGGGGACTTTGGTCCTGAGCCAATTGTCAAAGGTTGTGTTGCTGCACTCAAGAAAGAACGTTTCATACCTATTTTAGTAGGAAAAAAGTCAGAAATTTTACCTTTGTTACCAAAAAGTTATAGAGCTAAGATTTCTATTGTCGATACTGATGATGTCATTGCTATGAGTGACCATGCGACAGATGCAGTGAAACGCAAAGAGAGTACTATATACAAAGCGATGGAACTTGTCCGTAATGGAGAAGCAGATGGTGTTGTCTCAGCAGGGCACAGTGGGGCTACAATGACACTTGCAACCTTACGCCTTGGTCGCCTTAAAGGGGTGGCTCGTCCTGCACTTGTCACACTTATGCCAACCAGAACGGGAAGAAATTCTGTTGTTTTAGATGTTGGTGCCAATGTCGATTCAAAACCGGAACATTTAGCACAATTTGCTGTTATGGGTGGTTGCTATGCAGAAGATTTACTCAAAATTGAAAATCCAAGCATAGGACTTTTAGCTAATGGTGAAGAGGCTTCAAAAGGCAATGAAGTTACCAAAGCAACTTTTAAACTCCTTGAAGGTTATAAAGGTTTTAAAGGAAATGTGGAGGGAAGTGACATTTTTAATGGCTCCTGTGATGTTATTACTTGTGACGGATTTGTCGGAAATCTCGTACTCAAAGCGAGTGAAGGGGTTGCTTCTACCATTTCGGGACTTATAAAGGATTATATTCGTAAGTCTCCTGTAGCAGTTACAGGAGCTCTTCTCATGCGAAAAGTGTTTAAACTCTTGAAAAAGCAGATTGATTATGCAGAGGTAGGGGGTGCTCCACTTATTGGTATCAAAGGGTGTGCAATAGTAAGTCATGGTAAAAGTAATGCTCGTGCGATTGAAAATGCTATTTACCAAGCAATTAACTATGTCGATACAGGTGTCAATGCACATATCATCGAGAGATTAGAAGCGCTAAAACAAAAGGATTCTTAATGGCTTATGCAGCACTACGTTCAATAGGGGCTTATGTGCCTCAAAAAGTTTTAACAAATGATGACCTATCACAGATGGTAGATACATCGGATGAGTGGATATATAAACGCACAGGTATTAAAGAGCGTCGTATTGCAGCTGATAATGAACGTAACAGCGACATGGGTGCAGCTGCAGCAGAACTTGCACTAGAGCGAAGTGGCATAGCAAAAGAAGATATAGATTTGGTTGTGTGTGCAACAATTTCTCCCGATTATTTCAATATGCCTTCAAACGCAACAATCATTGCAACAAAAATTGGTTTAAAGAATGTAACTTCTTTTGATATTAGTGCTGCTTGTACAGGTTTTGTTTATATTCTTTCTATTGCAAAAGCATTTATAGAATCAGGCATGAAAAAAAATGTACTCATTATTGGAAGTGAAAAACTCTCTGCAATTACGGATTGGACAGATAGAGGTACATGTATCTTGTTTGGTGATGGTGCAGGGGCTGCTGTGATTTCTGCGACTGAAAACAAAGCAGAAGCCATTGTAGATGTTCACACCGGTGCAGATGGTGAATATGCAGATTTACTTATGACTCCAAATGGTGGTAGTGGTTCCGCACATGATGATTTAGACAAAGAAGCTGGAAGCTGTTTTATGCAGATGAAAGGGAATGAAACATTTAAAGTAGCAGTTCGCACACTGACAAAAGATGTCAAAGAGATTCTTGCTGATAACAACATTGAGAGTGATTCCATTAAACATTTTGTGCCACATCAAGCGAACTATCGTATCATTAAAGCAGTAGGTGATGCACTGAAGATGAAAGAAGAACAAGTAGTGCTTACTGTGCACAAGTATGGAAACACTTCAGGGGCTTCTATTCCGATGGCTATTAATGATATTTATGAGAGTGGGCGTTTACAAGCGGGAGATATGATGCTGCTTGATGCCTTTGGTGGAGGGCTTACTTGGGGCTCTGCACTCGTTCCTTTTTCACCACTTCAAAAATAGAAGAGCTTTTTTAAGTTCTTTCTAAAGCCTTCACAACTCTTTTATAAAACTCCTCTTCATTTGGAAGCTTGAGCTTCGCATCACGCAATTTTTCACCCCACATTGGATTGGGAAAGTAACTAT
>JALWON010000233.1:0-3224 GCA_027083475.1 Sulfurimonas sp. | reverse complement strand
GGAGCATCTTGGCAAATGAGGCCATATTGATTTTCGTAGGGTTATAATAATCTTTCATCTCTGCTTCAATGACATCAAAAGTCTCCCAAAGTCGTAAACGTAATGCCTTTGGAACATCGCCTAACTCTTTGTAGGGCTCTTTTGTAAAGATTTTAAGCCAAGGAATTTCACTTGGCTCTTTTTCGATGCGAATGAGATTGTCTTCGTAGATGATAGAGTTTTGCATTGTCACTTTAGTCGCGATTACCTCTGTAACCACCAGAACTTCTACCACCTGAACGGTGACGGTTCCCGCCGCCACCATTTCTGTTTCTGTTGTTTCCTCTGTAGCCACCGCCACTTCTCCCGCGTCCACGTCCGCGACTATTGCCACCACGTTGTGCAGCACGTGCTAAGATGGCATCGAGTTTATCTGCTGCAATACCGATGTTGTTTGGACCTTGAATATCTTGTTTATCTAAAATCATAGAGATGAGTTTAAACATAATCGTCTCTTCATCTATATCCTCTTTGAGTCTATCTAAAACTTTGTGTGCTTCATCATAGATTTTTTGATCTTCGATTGATTTTACAATATTTTCAACAGTTGTTGCTCGCATATCGTTTTTACTTGGAACAAACGCATGCGCCATAGAAGTTCCTACTTTTTGTTTAATGCGTTGTAATTCTTTAAACTCTAAAGGAGTAAGTAATGTGATTGCTTTTCCTTTTGTTCCTGCACGACCAGTTCGTCCAATACGGTGCACATAAGATTCAGGATCAAAAGGGATGTGGTAGTTAAAGACATGAGAAATATTATCAATATGAATACCACGAGCAGCAACATCTGTTGCTACAAGTACTTTTACAGAGTTTGATTTAAAACCTTTAATGACAGTTTCACGTTGGCGTTGTTCCATATCTCCATGGAGACCATTTGCAAGGTAGCCTGCATTTGAGAGGACATTGGAAAGTCTATCAACCTCTGATTTTGTTCTACAAAATACAACTGATTTTTTGCTGACCTCGCTATCCATCAAACGGATAATGGCATCATCTCTCTCATGCTCATCAATGACATAGTAGAGTTGCTCAATGTCTGTGTTTGTTGTCTCACCCTTTGTAATAGAGATAAATTCAGGGTCTTGTAAAATACGACTTGCAAGTGTTTTAATAGGTGCTGGCATTGTTGCTGAGAAAAGCAGTGTTTGTCGTGATGTTGGAAGATAAGAGAAGATCTCATTAATATCATCTAAAAATCCCATATCAAGCATCTCATCCGCTTCATCAAGAACAACCGTTGCAGGAGCAAACTCTTCAAGCATATTGCGTTTGAGAATGTCGAGTAAACGACCCGGTGTTGCAACAACAACAGAAGCCCCTCTCCCTATAAGATCAAGTTGGCGTTTGTAAGAGCTTCCGCCATAGACAGTAACAGTTTTGACACCTAAATTACGACCATATTTGAAAATTTCATCACTTACTTGAGTGGCTAGCTCACGAGTTGGAGTAATCACTAGAAGTTCTACACTTCCATCGAGTTTCATGTTTGAGAGTGCTGGGAGTGCAAATGCAGCTGTTTTTCCTGTTCCTGTGTGTGCTTGTCCGACCATGTCACGACCTGCTAAAACAACAGGAATGGCTTTTTCTTGAATAGGAGAAGGGACTTTAAATCCCGCATATTTTACACTTTTAAGTATCTCTTTTTTTAAACCTAAATCATCAAATGTGATTGTTGGCGCTTCGTTTGTATTTTCTGTTTGTGCATTTTCTTGCATCATTATCCTTTGAACCAAGGAGATGATACAAGTTTGCCTTGCAAAAAGGTCTATAGGATACCTTCTCCTTGAAATATAAGTGGAATTATATCTAAAAATAACTCATATAATATTAAAGTTAAATATATTTGTAATTAGTTAAGTTTATAATGCTACAAATTAACCAAGAAAGAGTATAATATTTTAAATTATTTGAGGAATTTTGATGGGTATTGACATATATTTGCTAACAAGTATCATTGGACTTTTCGTTTTTTTGATAAGCTTTGGGCTTTATTTGAAAAAAAGTACACTTTTAAAAGAAGTCGAAGAAAAATTAACCGATACACAGCTAGAATATGCCATTTTACAAACAAAATATGAGGAACAAACAAAATCAGCAAGTGAGAAACTGCAGGCACTTCAAGATGCAAAAGAGGAACTCTCTAATGAGTTTCGAGTCCTCTCAAACAAAATTTTTGATGATAAAGCCAAACAATTTTCTTCACTGAACAAATCAGAATTAGAACTCTTTTTACAACCCTTTCGTGAACAAATTAAGCACTTTTCCCAAGAAGCAAAAGAGCAGTTCCGTGTGCAAACAAAAGATAATTTGTTACTCAAAGAGGAACTCCTGCGTTTAAAACAGCTCAATGCACAACTCTCTCAAGATGCACACAACCTTACAAATGCACTCAAAGGAGAGAACAAAACGCAGGGGAACTGGGGTGAGATGGTTTTAGAAAATATTTTAGAACAATCAGGACTCCGAAAAGATGTGGAGTATGAACTCCAAGCTTCGCTCAAATCAGATTCTGGCAAAACATACCGTCCTGATGTTATCATCCATATGCCTCAAGAGCGCGATATTATTATAGATTCTAAAGTCTCTTTGGTTGCCTATGAGCGTTTTGTAAATGCAGAGGATACACAAGAAAAAGAGCAGGCTCTCAAAGCACATATTGTAAGTATTGGTAACCATGTCAAAGAGCTGAGTGCCAAAGCTTATGAAAAACTTGAGGGCATCAATACCCTTGATTTTGTGCTTTTGTTTATGCCGATTGAGGGGGCATTTTTACTCGCTTTAGAAAAAGATGGAGAGTTTTTTAAACAAGCTTATGAGAAAAATATTTTAGTGGTCTCTCCCTCTACACTCTTAGTGACCCTGCGTACAATAGAACATATTTGGCGAACGCAAAGACAAGAAGAGCATGCACAAAAAATTGCCAATGAAGCACAGGCAATGTATGAAAAGCTTGTGTTGTTTGTCGAAGAGATGCAAAAGATGGGCACACATTTACAAAGAGCACAAGATGCGTATGATACCTCTATGAATAGACTCAAATCAGGGAAGGGAAATATCATTAAACGTGCAGAAAATATTGTAAAATTAGGCATTAAACCAAAAAAAACTTTAGCGATAACAAGTGAGGAGGAAGCATGAGAAAAAGGGAAGTAGTGTTGCTGATACTAAGTGTTGCTTTACTG
>JALWON010000232.1 GCA_027083475.1 Sulfurimonas sp. | reverse complement strand
CGAAGTCTCCACCCTGTCTCCTTACTAACGAGGTAAGTTGTACCAAGTGTCGAGCATTGTAGTTCACTTCCATTTTTAAAAAGTGCTATATTTTTATCAATTGTATTTTTAGTAGTATATCCATCAGATAAGATAAGTGCTATCATTAATGCTATTATAATGGTACCTATAAGAAGTGCATTTGTCTCTTTATTTTTACTGTAAGCTTTTCCTGCAGCAAGTATTGTTGCAAGTAAAACCATAAATACAGCAAAGCCACCTAAAATTAAAAATCCTGGATTAATATATTCAAACATCATCGTTTGCTCCTATTATTTGATTTGTAAACTGTTTTTTGAAACTCAAGCAGCATTAAAAAAGCCAGCCAAATTTTTCATCTAGCCATCTTCTAAAACCTTTGAACTCTTTTCTAACTGCAATAATAAGTGCAATATCAAAAAAGAATAGAAAAACTACTATCTTGTCATACTCCTTATTATAAAGTTCGATAAGCAAGAGGAGAACCATGGCTATTGGAATTAGAATATTTGGAAGCTTATTGATTATAAAATCTTCATGCTCCTCATACCATTCACTACGCAGTACAATCACAAAAAAACCAATCATAATTACTGCACTAAAGAGTGTACTCATAATATATACAAACTCTGGTATATACTTACCATGTTCAATTACTCCCGAATGAAGTGCTTCATCCATTTCAAATGTCATTCTATCCAATAGTGCTATCATTGTTTAACTCCATTTTTTTATAATGCATCTTCATATTTTAAAGTTCCCATTAGAGAATCTTGATTGAGTAGAAAATCATCGCTGTTTACAACGAACCTTACACTTTCGCCATCATCTGCAGACTCTAAAATAACCTCCTTTTTACTTCTTTGTATAATCTCGTAAATATAGCCTTCTGCATCTCTATAGGTTTCATTCTCTTTTTTCACATAGATACATCGCTCTAATTTCTCTAATGCGTGTCTATTCTCTACAGCATCTATAATAAGATGAAAATCATCTTGTTTTAACTCTTGCATCAGAGATGGAGGAAGTGTGTATTGTGGTTGAGTGATTCTATCAAAGAAAATATCAAGTGCTATAGTAGAAGGTATGCTCCCTTTCACTCCCTCAAGAGTAAATCTGATAGAACTGTTTGTAGATTCATTGTTGTATATATAC
>JALWON010000231.1 GCA_027083475.1 Sulfurimonas sp. | reverse complement strand
ATAGTAGAAGGAAGTCAAGAGGGAGCTAATAAATTTAAAGAGGCTTTGGGTGCTTTAGGAAATCTTGCTGGAAGCACTATGTCTATGAAAACCGCTAAAGATTTTCAAACAGTTGATGCTGCGAAAAGAAATGGAATGTTAGATGGCAATGGAAATGTTACAGCTTTAGGTAGAGAAAATTATCTTAATGCTACAAGTCAAGATTTTGCAAGAAGTGCAGAAATGTTAAAACAGACAGACGATCCTGTTAAAAATGAAAAATGGGTAAAGGAGCTTGAGAAAAGAGGTATCAATATGAGCCACTTTAAAGATCCTGTCACTGGTAAAGCTTTGACAGGTCAGGCTATGAGAGATGCGATTGCAAGAAATCAGTCAATGCTATTTAGTCATGGTAAAGGTATTGTGGGGGCTGATGGCAAAATATTTACAGGAACAGTTATTGACGGACATGCACAAGGTAAAGTCAGCGGTGGGTTAAGCAGTAGTGTAGATAATACTGATATAGAAAAATTTGGAAGTAGCACACAGATATTAACACAAGGAAAATTCAAATCACAAATAGAAGCTTTTAAAATAGCCAATGGAAGAGGTCCTCACAGCATGAAAGAGCTTGCAAAATGGGTGGAAACCTCAGACTTGGCAGAAGAGAGTAAAAAAAGTTTCTTTGGTAATTTAGTAAATACAGTAGCAACAAGATTGGGTGTCAGCCCTGAAAGTGCAGAAGTTGGTGCTTATATGGCGGGAATGGGAGTTGGAGGTTGGATGTTGAATAAAGGGATAGGAAATCCGATGGGGAAAACTGTAGGAGGTATAAGAAAAGGAGTAAATAAAGTCTCAGACAAATTAGGCTTTACTTCTCCTTCTGATGATGTCAATGATCCCTATAATAAAACCCAAGACAACAGCACCGACCATCATAATAACGAACCCGACAACAGCCATAGTAATCAATCCACTCATGACGACTCCTTTAATAAAAATATACCTAATTCTACCACAAAATCAGAAAATGTCAAGGATACAAAAGGATTTTCGGGAAAAAATACAACTAAAAGCGGAATAATATTGCCTGATAATCCAAAAGAGCCTATACCTCATGTTAATGTTGGGGAAGCAGTAGAACATGATGGTTTTATTGGAAAAGCATTAGATGGACTATCACACATGGGTTGGGTAGG
>JALWON010000230.1 GCA_027083475.1 Sulfurimonas sp. | reverse complement strand
AAGCTCATCACAAAGAAAATGAGCGGAGACTCCATCGCAAGTCCTCCATACTTGGCAAGTGAAAATGAAAAACCATACGCTAAAAACATTGCCATAAGCATATTAATCCCCACAACAACAGATGCAATGCGAGCATACAAGCCTAAAATGACAAATATTGGAGCAATCAACTCTCCTACATACACACCATATGCAAGTAACTCCGGTAAGCCTGCTGAATGGAGCATAGACTTCACCCCGCCAATTCCATGAATCAGTTTATGAATCCCATGAAAAAGCAACAAACTTCCCAAAGTCAAACGCAAAAGTAACTTTGCTATTTCACTATTTTGCAACATTTAATCTTCCTCTTTTCTCAATTTACAATCACCTATTGTGATACTTTTTCCAGACGAAATGGCTTCTTTAATGTAATGCAGGGTTCCTTGTGGATCCGCGTCCCCAATCTCTTCAATAATGATTTTTAACACTTCTGCTTCACTCGTTTGTCTCCAAACTTTTTCATAATAATATCGTGTTTGTATTTTCATAGGCAAATCTTAGCGCAAAATCAGGCTTGCACCAATAAAAAGATGCTCACTTGGTATATCTTTTACATACAAATACTGCACTTGAGCACTTTTTGCATCTTGCACCTTAATGTATCCCTCTTTTCTTCGCCGTACTTTTTGTATTTCCTCTAGTGGTATCGCTCGTAATCCATCTTTGAGGTAGCTCACATGCACATCCCCAAGACTATCTCCGCTGTAATTTTTCACATAAAGACCACTTTGATTGAGCACTTCTAAAATGATCCACTTTTTCTCTTTTTTATTTTTATATTTTTGTTCTAATTGTTGCACATGAGTAAATGTAGTCTCAACTTTCTCTTTTAATGCTAAAATTTGTTTTTCACGCTCAGCTTTTTTGGCTTGTAAGGCTGTTTCTTTGTCTCTTTGGAGTGCTTGTGCTTTCTCCTTTTGAACACTTTTTTTATAATCTGTAAATGCCTGCTGCAGTGCTTCTTTTTTTACCTTTATTTGTGTATTTTCCCAAACAAAATAAAGCGTACTGCTCAGTAAAGCAACACTTAGTATCAGCAACACTACTTCCCTTTTTCTCATGCTTCCTCCTCACTTGTTATCGCTAAAGTTTTTTTTGGTTTAATGCCTAATTTTACAATATTTTCTGCACGTTTAATGA
>JALWON010000229.1 GCA_027083475.1 Sulfurimonas sp. | reverse complement strand
TCGCACATGCTATTGAAGATGCTCTTGGCAGTTTGAAAAAGTGCGCTGTTTGTGGGGGAATGAGTGAGGATGAACTTTGCTATATTTGTTGTGATGAACATCGCGATAGTAGTTTACTCTGTATTGTTGAGAATGCAAAAGATATTTTGCTTTTAGAAGAAAATGGACTCTTTGATGGACGCTATTTTGTGTTAGAGACATTAGATGATAGAAGTGTTTCTCATTTAGAAGAGATGGTTAAGCGGGGTATTAGTGAAATACTTTTTGCATTAACACCTTCTATTGCCAATGATGCAGTAATTCTTTATATAGAAGATAAATTGAGTGCTTATAGTGTGAACTTTTCGCGTATTGCACAGGGAGTGCCAACAGGGGTGAGTTTAGAAAATATTGATTTGCTCTCTTTAACGCGTGCACTTGAAGATAGGGTACGGGTTTAGAGTGCAAAACTTTTTTGCATAGCGTTTTGAATGGCCTCATGGGTCAGTTTGCCTTGCACAAAGAGGGCATTGGCTAAGACACCTTGTCCTAAAAGCATATCTGCACCATCTTTATAACGTAGACCTTTTTCGTGTGCGAGTGCTAAAAAAGGGGTGCGTTTTCCATAAATAGCATCTGCGACATAGTGTGTATTTTGTAAAATGTTATGGATGATTTCTTTTGGTGCAGGTAAATCACTGCTGTTTAAACCTGCACTTGTGGTATTGACAACAAGGTCATATTCTGCAAGAACAAAATCATCCCATGTAAAGCATTGGCAATCAAGATTTTGAAAATATGCTAATCGTGTGGCACTTCTATTTAAAACGGTGACGGCCATATCTTCTTCTAAAAATCGTGACACTAATGCTTTTGCTGTGCCTCCTGCACCTAAGACTAAAATATTTTTGATATTTGGAAATTCATTGATAGCATACATAAAGCCATCGGCATCGGTATTGTAGCCAATAAGCTTGCCATTTTCATTGACTAAAGTATTGACAACACCAATTTTTTGTGCAAAACCCCGCACTTCATCACAGGCTACAAACGCAGCTTCTTTATGGGGCACAGTCACATTTGCACCTGATAAACCAAGAGAAAAGAATGTCTCTTTAAGTTTTGCACCATCAAGGAGATGTGTACGAGTATAGCAAGCAGGGTAGTTGTTTGCTTTAAAAACACTATTGTGCATAAGTGGTGAGCGAGAATGGGCAACAGGGTCGCCAAAGATAGAAAAAATTTGCATTATTTTTTATCTAAATCTTCAAGTGAGTGGATGAGTGCACCGAGTTTGTTTTCTACTTCTAAGTACTCAAGTTCGTTGATGCTATCAGCAACGATGCCTGCTCCAGCTTGAAGAATTACCTTGTCTTTTTGGACCATGGCCGTTCGGATGGTTATAGCACTATCCATGTTCCCATCAAAGCCAAAATACGCGATACTTCCACTATAAAACCCGCGTTTGAGTCCTTCATACTCTGCAATCAGCTCCATAGCACGAATTTTAGGTGCACCTGTCATTGTGCCTGCGGTATAGGTTGCCATAAACAGATCAAACATATCTTTGTCACTTGCAAGTTTGGCAGTGACATCAGAGACAATATGCATAACATGAGAAAAACGCTCTATATGCATCATATCTTTGACTGTTACACTGCCTGTTTTGGCCACACGACCAACATCATTGCGTCCTAAATCTATGAGCATTAAATGCTCTGCAAGCTCTTTTGGGTCTGCGAGAAGTTCTGCTTCGAGTTCAAGGTCTCTCTCTTTGGTACTGCCCCGTTTACGAGTACCTGCAATAGGGCGGAGTAGGAGTTCTCCATCTGTTAAACGTACCATTACTTCAGGAGAGGAACCGACGATGCTAAAATCTTCATACTCCATTAAAAACATATAGGGTGAAGGGTTTTTGGCTCGTAAAATACGGTAAAAACTAAAAGGGTCTACCTGTATATTTCGAGTAAAACGATTTGTCATCAAGATTTGAAAAACATCCCCGCTTGCAATCATTTTTTTTGATTTTTCTATCATCTCAAAAAATGTCTCTTTGGAGTGTGCAAATGTGCCTTTGTCATCACCAACATTATAAACTCTGTGTTGGTAGGTATAGACACCTTTGAGTGCATCATGAATCATTTCAAATTTCTCTGCAAATGTTTCTAAGGTGCTTACAAGGGTAATTTTATGGTCTTTATGGGCATAGACTAAAATCATTTTTGGTAGTATTAAATCTAAATCAGGAGTGTTGAGCTCATCTTTTAAGTGCTCCATACTGGCTGTCAGTTTCGGCTCAAAAACCTTTACCATATCATAACCAATATAACCGATAAAGCCATCTACATAACCAACTTGTAGTTTTTTAACCGCTTCTTGGTAGGGTGCTTGCTCTTGATTTTTATAATACTCTTTTAAAAATGTAAAAGGAGATTCTTCTTTTATATGCTGTTTCCCTTGGCTGTCTGTGTAGAGTGTTGTATCGTTACTATATTGGAGACGCTCACGGGCTCCTATACAGATAAAACTGTAATTCCCTTCACTGTTTCCAGCACTCTCTAAAAGGAAAGAAATCTCTCCTTGAAATATATTTTTAAGTTTGGAATAAACAGCAATAGGGGCTAACTGGTCAAGTGTGAATTGTTTTGAATGTATCAAGTTCTACCTTACAATTAAAGTTTTATCAAAAAAGCACCTGGCTCAATTTTTGCACGAATAATACGTTTTGCATTTATAGCCTCTTTTCTACTTTTAAAGGGGCCAATGAGGACTTTGTTGAGTTTCTTTACTTTGTGATATGTATATTTATAATGGAGCTTTGTAATGGAATTGAGAAATTTTTTGTTTGGTTCATACTTTGAAAATGATCCTACCTGTACATAGTATGCACCAGATTTTGCAGCTTTTGGAAGCGCCTTTGTTTTGCTTACATGTTTTTGCACGACTCTTTTTTTGTGCTCTTTTTTTGGAGTTACTGTTTTTACTTTAGGTGCAACAGCCGCTATAGTAGGAGGTGTGATTTCTTCTCTTTGACTCTCTTCTTTGAGCTTTTGTGCAATTTTATCAAGCTCTGGTGTTTCTTTTGGAGCCTCTTGCACAACCTCTACATCTTCAAAAAGTGGTTCACTCACTGCTTCATTTACTTCGTTGAGTGCTGGTTTTGGCGGGAGGGCAGCTTGAGGGAGATTTTCTGTACCAGTAGAGCTGAGTGAATTCATAAGCATCACAACGATGACTAAGATAACCCCCAATGTCGCTACTGCAAGGATAATCTTTTTGTTAGAGCTCGCAGAAGAGCCTTTGTTGAGAATGATATCGTTTAATTCGTTTTTATCTTCCATAATCTTACCTCAAGTTTGTTTAGCTTTATGATAGCAAAAAATTGCTGATTTAGCAATATTTTATGAGTGCTTACATATGTTTTGACCAAGATGCTCCGCGTTCTTTGGCATAGACTTCATAGGGAAGTGTTAAAATGTTATATTCATCAGGCATATCTGCATTGGGAAACATTCTCCACTGTTTGGGTTGTTTGGCTGCAAGTTGCATACTAATCTTTTTTCCAAGTTGAATAGCCTCTTGAAGCGTTGTATGCCCTTTATGGATGTAAACATGCAGATGCCCTTTTGTTTTTGTTTCATAAGCAGTAAAATTGATATACCCCTCTTCTCGAAGGAGTAACTGTGTTTTATGATAAAAACGTTCAGGGTCTCGACCATTGTAATCAATGACAATATTTTCAACAATCCCTTTTTTATCTACAATGGAGTGTGCAACCGTTATCTCTCCTTTGAGGTGTTTGTTGATAACAGATTGATTTAAAGGGGCATTGACTTTTTCAAATTTATTATAAAAAGTACGTCCTTTAAAAGAGAGTTTATCAACAACAGTTGATTTTTTCTCCCAGTAATGATCGCTCACCATCTTAATCAGTTTCATATCCATTGCAGTCATAGCGTGTGCCTTTTAGTAAGTTGATTGATTATAAATTACAAATTGTTGTGCAAGTGCTTTCATCTCTTCTTTGATGCTTGCTTGTAACTCTGTGTTATTGATGTCATCTAAAACATCTGCCATTTTGTTGGCAATGATTTCAAACTCTTTTTCCTTCATTCCACGACTTGTAAGTGCAGGAGAGCCTACACGAATTCCTGAAGTAACAAAAGGACTACGAGTCTCCCCTGGAACAGTGTTTTTGTTAATGGTAATTCCTGCATTTCCAAGTGCTGCATCGGCATCTTTTCCTGAGATTTCTTTGCCTACAAAAGAGACTAAGATAAGGTGATTATCAGTTCCACCACTCACAACATCATAACCGCGTTTCATCATTACTTCACCCATGACTTTTGCATTGGCTTTGACCTGCTTTGCATACTCTTTCCATGCAGGAGAGAGGTTGTGTTTAAAACCAACAGCTTTAGCTGCCATAACATGCACAAGTGGTCCACCTTGCAGGGCAGGGAAGATTGCAGAGTTGATTTTTTTTGCAATATCTTCATCATTTGTCATAATCATACCACCACGAGGACCACCGAGTGTTTTGTGTGTTGTTGTTGTGACAACATGTGCATGTGGGAATGGGCTAGGGTGTTCTCCGGCTGCCACTAAACCAGCGATGTGTGCGATGTCGGCAAAAAGAATAGCACCCACTTCATCCGCAATCTCACGGAAACGTTTAAAGTCAATTTCACGAGCATATGCAGAAGCACCACAAACAATAATCTTTGGTTGTGTGATTTTAGCGATGTCCAAAACTCTATCGTAGTTGATACGACCATCAAGCTCTACACCATAGGTAAAAGAGTGGTAATTCTTTCCAGAAAAACTTGGTTTACTTCCATGTGTTAAGTGCCCGCCATGGCTTAAATCCATCCCTAAAAGTTTATCACCCGCTTTTAAAAGTGCGGCATACACGGCACCATTGGCTTGGCTTCCTGAGTGTGGTTGCACATTGGCAAACTTACAGCCAAAAAGCTCACAAGCTCTGTCAATCGCAAGTTGTTCAACACCATCAGCATACTCACAGCCACCATAGTAGCGTTTAGCAGGGTAGCCTTCGGCATACTTGTTTGTAAATACTGAACCCATCGCTTCCATGACTGCTGGAA
>JALWON010000228.1 GCA_027083475.1 Sulfurimonas sp. | reverse complement strand
ATGTCATATGCAAGTGCCGATGGAAAGCCAGTAACTATAGAGTCAGCTATAAATCCTGAAACAAATGTAAATTCAAACAAAGCTAAAGCAGCTCTTAATGGTATCCAGAATGGAAGTCAGCAGAATATGCTAACATCTGAAGATGCTGCTGACATATCAAAAGCATTCGAAAAAACAAATGGCGATAACTTTGCTGAGGCTGTTGCGAAGGGTGCTGGAAGTAGTATTGTCGGAACCACTGGTCAAGCAATAGATGTAATATTTAATGATGTTCCTGATTGGCTCATAGGAAAAGGCGAGGAAGCATATTATAACTACAAGATAGGACAAGCTAAAACTCCTGAAGAAAAGAAACAACTTGAAGTAGATAAAAAAGATGCTATAAACCATAGTTTCAAGATGAATGCAGTTGCAAGCTATCTCGGAGGAGATGGATGGAATGATACAAAAGAATATTATACTACAGAAAATATTGGAAAGATGTCAGATGCACTATTCAATGTAGATCAGGATAAAACCGCAAAAGAGCAAAAAAATATTGAAAAAGATATTGAAAACGGAGACTATGGGAAAGCTGCATACAAAGTTGTAACAAGTGGAAATATTGTAGGAAATGTTGTTGGAAGCGTAATGACATTTATGTTCGGAGCTGGAGAAATTAAAGCAGGATTATTTGCAGTAAAGAACGGAAGTAAAATTGCAAAAACATATGAAAAAGCTGCAAAACTGCTGAAAGCAGGGAAAGTTTCTCAAGCTAAAAAATATGCAGATATCGCAAGCAAAAGAATGAACCTAGCTCAAAAAGTACTAATGAAAGGAATTGAAAGAGCTGGTGCTACAGCAATGTTCACTGGAATGGTAAATGATACTCTTGCATCAAGAAATGAAGCTGAGGACCAAAAACATGCTGGACTAAAAGATATTTCAATAGCTGTTCCATCTGCTGCTGCACAAACATATATAGGACTTGAGAGTGCAAAAATAATTATGAAGCCAGCTATTCATGCTGCGCTCAAGGATTCAGTGTCAGTACTAGGAAAAAAAGAAACTGATAAATTATGGCAATCTGTTCTAAAAACTGCTGGAAGAATGACATCTACTGCAGGAAAAGGTGCAGTCGTAGAAGGAACTGAAGAATATCTGCAACAATGGGCTGATATACTTGGAAAACAAATTAATACCGGGAAAAAAGGTGATGATATTAAAAGTATTATCTCAAATGCCCCGAACCAACTTGATGCTAAAATAGCAGGAATAGAAGGAATTGCTGGTGGACATATTGCCGGCGCAACTCAAACTATGCATGAGATTGGAAATATCAATCTTGGTTCAAAGAATACTGAAGAAGTAACTGCTCCTGGATTGTCAGAGGTGGATTCGAATAAATTAACACCTGAGAAATCTGATAGTGAGAAATCTATTGATGAATTAAAGAATAGCGTACAGGTATTCAATGATCTTGCAACGTCTGGAAAACTCAAGGAGCATATAATTAATATGCAAAATGGAAAAGAGCCAGTACTTTCAGATGAAGAAAAGAAACATGCAAATAATGTATATAGTGCCCAGATAGATGAGGTCGCTAATAAGATACTTGATATAGATAATACAATAAAAGAAAAAGAATCTTCTGGAAATCTTGATGAAGAATACCAAAATCTAGTTGCATCAAGAGATGAGCTTGGAAAACAGTTCGTTCAACTAGACGCAATAAGAAATGTTGTAACTGGAGATTATAATCAGAAACTTAACAATAGACCTATTGATGATATAAATAAAGACTTGCAAGAAGTAGAAAATGAGATGTCAAAATCTGATGATGCAGAGCGTAAACAGCTTGAACCACGCAAAAAACTACTTGAGATGGAAAAGCTTATAGCTGAGAATACATACACTTCTGGTGCTAATGAACATGGAGCTGTGGTCCCAGATGGTCAGAGTATAAAAATGAACGATGTGCTTACTCAGAAGATATGGGGTGGAGTTGGAAAAGGTGGAAGAGTCAGAACTGGAATAATGTACTATGCAAATAGATTACTCAATCCAAGTATAGATGCAAAGTATCGTGAACCACTAGAAAAAAGCCTTGACAACTTTGTAGCAACTCAGCGAAGAAAACTTGCTCTAATGCAAAATGCCAAGAAACAGTATGAGTATAATAAAGATAAACGTCCAGTAGAAGTAGAATATGGTAATGATGAATTTGGTTCAAAGAAATTCATATATCATGGACCACAATCAAATGGAATCATCACTCAAGCTGAAAACGAGCAGAAGCTAATAGATAAGCTATATTCAATTATAAAAGGTGAACCAGTTAAAGATAGTACAAATGTAGATACTGAATTCACAAATGATACTACTGTTGAAGAACCACCACTTAATCTATCTAAAATAGACATCCCAAGTGGTAACAATGAAGAAATAAATACTCAAGAACAACAGGCTGCTGAAAGTAAGCCTGTTGCATCTAAAATAAACACCAAAGAAAAAGCAAAACCTAAAGATGAGTTCAATGAATATGAACAAGAGTCTAAAGGATTTCCTATCAATGAATATTCAAGAGTCAAAGATGGAGAGATTAGTTTGCGAAGGCCTAATATGTTAAATAGTACCTCCGCGAATCAAAAAGCAGAAGAAGAAACTAAACAAGAACACACAAAAGAAGAGACCAAGCAAAAAATACAAAAAAAACAGGAGGCAAAAGATGAAGAAACTAAAACAAGAACTGCTGAAGCTGAGCAAACAGAAGAAAGAGTCAGAGATTCTGATAAAACAAATGAAAAAAGTAAAGAGAGCACAAGATCTGAACCAGAGCAAGAAAGCGAAATAACAAAAGAGATAGACCGACTTGGTTCCAAAGAAGGTTTCAATGGAATAGAAAAATTCGTGAAAGAATTATATGACAATGGATCTGATAAATTTCAAGAATCAATAGATTACGTATACTCAAAATATAATAAAAATGAATTAGATAAGTCTAGTGCATTACTCAAATCATTAAAAAAAGTAAGTGATCTAAGAACAGAGATCAGTGAAAACAACAAAGAGATTGAGCAACTTGAAAAAGATATAAACTCAAAAGAGATACCAAGACTACTAAAAAAAGCTTGGCAACATCTAGAAAGAAGAATAGCAGCATATAAATATGAATATGAAATATCAGATACAAATGAGCGAAGACAACTTACTAGAAAAATGAATAAAGGTGAGGGAGTAAAAGCTGTACTCAAAGGTAAGCAGAAGGCAAAACCTGGAGAAACAATTCAAGAAAAGTATGACAACCTACCTAATACTGAGAAAGAATATATAAAAAGAGATCTCAAGAACATAAAAGCAAAATCAGATAAAACTGAATCACTAAAAGAAAAAAATGCTACGTTAAAAGATGAATTAAAGCAAGAAACCGATAAGCTTGTCAAAAATGAAGTTACTGAAACTGCAAACAATGTACTTGGTTCCAAGAATAAGTACAATGGAAAAGCATTAGCAACATTCTTGCTGGATAAAAAATTAAGCGACTTATTAAAAGAGTCTATCAAAAAAATAATAGGATGTGAATAATGAGTTGTGAAATACTAGAACAACATTTGCCATTAGTAATCAAAGAGCTATATCTAAAACGAGATGAAAAAGGAATTCCGGGAATACTTGGAAGAATGTACCAAGAGTTTGAAAAACTTGACCTATCAACATATTTTGAACCAAATAAAAAGAGTAATACAAAACTTGCAGAAACTGATATATCTGGAAATAATGTTGTTAGAACAATAGGAAATGCTGTGCAAAAATTTGTGAAAAGCTCTGCAGCAGTATCGAAAGAAACTGACCTTATGCTGATTAATCCTACGTTTCAAGATATTGGTGTCCACGAAGGATTTCAAAGTATAATTGCATTAGCATATAAAAGAAATGAGAATAGCCCAGGATATACAATAAACAAGAATGTTGCAAAAGCTATTGCTATAGCTACTAATGATTGGCTTGCCACAATCGCTGAACCAACTTTGCCTGAGCATAGATCAAATGATGATATTAAAAACATGCTTGGCTTAGATAAAAAAACTATAATAACTAAAAGTATGAGAGATAAGATTTCAAAAGTTGATTCAACATACGCAAGTGCTGTAAGTATGATAGGGACCAAGGCATATAAACTTCTTGGAATAAAAGCGTCTAAAGGAAATGATGCAGTCAACACTAAAATGCTTGAAGCAAAACTCAAGACTGAGCTTGGACTTCTAGCAATCAGATCACTTGAGAATGATGGATATTTAAAAATAGGCGAAGCTGATATAGCCATAAAAGATGATGAAAAAAATATTGCAAAGATAATCAACTTCACAAAAAAATCAAAATTTAAAGATGCAAATGAAGATGCACATCTAGAGATTGGCTCAAAGCTTGACAAAAGATCTGCTGCTCAATTATATGACAGTGCTGCAAATATTGACAATAAACATGGAGTGTATACTACAAAAGAACTAGCTGTTCCGTCAAAAAATGAGATAATAAATGATGGAATAAGTGGAATGATTGGAGATGTGGTAAGTAGTGATCATAAAGATGCAATAATCAAACAAAGTAGTACCCCGTATAAATTCAGAAAATCATTCTACAACGCAATAAGCACATTGCAAACTGAGATTGGTTCAAATGGAAACATAAGCTTACTCGAAGAAATACTTGGAGCAAAAGATCCTGCAAATGTAATCGTAGCTACACAAGATGCAGTTCGTGGCAAAAATAACATGATATCTGATTCGATCAAATATCTAGATGAAGCATATCAAGAATTTAGAAGTGATACTGAAATGTACGCAAAATGGAAAGTTATCACAAACAATAGATTTATGATAGATAGCAATAAACTTAACTGGCAAGATAAAAAACTTCATAGATATTCAGTATACAATAGAGAAAGTGTCGTAAATTATGCTGAGGATGATACTACTCATAAACTATTTAAACTCATGCTAGGACAAGCATTTGATTTACCAGTAGATAAGAAAACAGCAAAAACATTGCTCGATGGAAAAGATAGTATTATAGAGAAAACAATCAATGACTTAAGTAATGGATATGATGGTAATG
>JALWON010000227.1 GCA_027083475.1 Sulfurimonas sp. | reverse complement strand
AAGAAACTCAAACTCAAAGATTTAAATCATTTTATCAAACAACATCCTGAGATTTTAGAACTGAGTTTTGCGATTGTGACGAAATAAAGAAAAATATTTGGCATTTTGTCAAATATTTCCATGAAACAACTCTTTTATGCTATTGTGCTTTTTAAATTTTTTGAGGAGTCCAATATGAAAATGCCAAATTTATTTACATACAACTATAAAGATGAATCAAATATGAAAATGCAACATTCCCTTCCTTCTAAAATCAAAACTATTGAACTTTTTGCAGGTGTTGGTGGCTTTCGCTTAGGACTACAAAACGCAGGAAATCTCGAGAAACATTATGATGTTGTTTGGAGTAATCAGTGGGAGCCTTCAACGAAAGTACAGCATGCCTCTGAGGTTTATTGTGCCCGATTTGGATCTCAAAACCATAGCAATGAAGATATTTCTACTGTGGATGTTGCAGAAATACCAGACCATGATTTATTGGTTGGTGGTTTTCCTTGTCAAGATTATTCTGTTGCGAGTACACTCAAAAATTCACACGGCATTGTGGGAAAAAAAGGGGTGCTTTGGTGGGAAATTTATAGAATACTAGAGAAAAAAGCAGAGAAATCTCCTAAATATTTAATGCTTGAAAATGTCGATAGATTATTAAAATCTCCAGCTTCTCAAAGAGGGAGAGATTTTGCGATTATATTATCTTCACTCAATGCCCTTGGATATAGTGTGGAATGGCGTGTCATCAATGCAAGCGAATATGGAATGCCGCAAAGAAGAAAAAGAGTTTTTATTATGGCTTACAAAAAAGGAACAAAGCTTTATGAAAACTTGCAATCAAACAAGAGTGTAACGATTTTAAATGAATCAGGGCTGTTTGCTCAAGCATTTCCTATAAAAACAATCGAAGAAGAAGAGATATTGTCGCATACACTCAGTCATGATTTAGTCGATATTACACAAAATTTCAATACGAAAACACCTAAAAAAAATGCTTTTTTTGATGCTGGATATATGATTGATGGGGTCTATTTTACTGCAAAGTGTGCATCAAACTATGCTGGAGAAACGGCTGTCTTAGGCTCTTTTTTACAAGATGAAAAAGATGTCGCAGAAGAATTTTATATTAGTGAAGAAGAGTTGAAAAAATGGCAGTATCATAAAGGCTCTAAATCTATTGAACGTGTCAATAAAACA
>JALWON010000226.1 GCA_027083475.1 Sulfurimonas sp. | reverse complement strand
CCCCAAAGCCCCAATTATTACAAGGGGAATGGTAATTATAAATTTATAAAGAAAGAGTAATATTAGAAAATGGGCAAAGAAAAAGTCAAAACTAAGACAGAGAAAAAGAAGCAAGACAAGATATTTCAAGATAAGACTTTTGGGCTCAAAAATAAGAAGGGAAAGAGACAACAAAATTTTGTAAAAATGGTTCAGACTCAAGTATTCAAAGAGGATCCAAAGAAAAGAGCAGAAAAACAATTTAAAGCCAAAGAGGAAAAGAGGAAAAAGAAAGAAGGTGATGCTCTCTTAGGGTTTCTCCAGAAACAACTTGGTATGAGCAAGAAAGAAGCAGCCAAGAAAAAGAAGAAAGAAGAAGAGAAAACAGAGGAAGAGATAAAAGAGGATGAGAAAACCGCTAAAATTAATATTTATGTTGAGCCAAGGGAGCCAGACCCAACACGATCTTCTAAAATTTGCGATGCTTTCCTTGAAGCCTGTGAGAAGAATGTGTATGGTTGGCAGTGGACTTGCCCCAATGGAGGTATAAAATGTGGGTACGCCCATTGCCTCCCTGAAGGGTACATGCTCAAGTCTACAATGGATGCTTTAATGAAAATGCAGATTGAAGACGATGAAAATAAAGCTCTTGAGTATAAAATTGAAGAGGAAAGGGCAAAATTAGATGTTGATAAGTGAACCCCAGTCACAAAAGAATCATTTGAAGCCTGGCATGCAAAGATGTTGAAGAAGAGGAGGAAGAATGATAAGGACGAAGAGCAGAAGTTAAGAGGAAAAAATGTCAAGGGTATGTTTATGACTGGAAGAGCTCTTCTCAAATTTGATGAGAATTTGTTCAAGAATAAGGAGGAAGAAGGGTCTGATGGAGATGAAGAAGAGAAATATGTGAAGAAAGATAAAGAAGAAGAGGGAGTTATTGAGTTGACATTTGGGTTGGATGAGGAAGAAGCAGAACTTGATAAGGAAATTGCTAAGGCAAAAATGAATATTGACGAGGAATTATTTGATGAAGATGCTGATGATGTCGACTTAGATGATTTAGAGTAAAGAAAAATCAACTAAAACTGACACATAATTGCTAATCCTTAAAAATTTACCAAAATTTTTATATTTCTTATGTTTTATTGTTGAAATTTCTACAATTTCCTTGATTTTAAGTGGTGGATTTATCAAATTTTTAATTGATCATAATT
>JALWON010000225.1 GCA_027083475.1 Sulfurimonas sp. | reverse complement strand
CATGAGCACCATGTGCACCTGCTGCAATGTTTAAAGAAAGCATTACCTGATTTATGTTTTTTCTCTCACCTGCTATAATTTTTGTTCTGTCATACATGTAAGAGAGTCGCAAACGAGACATTGGAAACGGTTTATACTCAAGCATAGTCGTATATCTGTCTAAATTATTTGTATTTATACCTGTATAAGCCGATAAGTCTGTATCATTTTTTGTTATGGCATCATATCGAAACCCTGCAGAATAATTGTTGTTATACTGATAAATTAGTTCACTGTAAAGACCTGCTTGTTTATCGGTTCTATTGCCGGTATCTTTATTTCTTTGTACAAATTCACTTTGCCATGTTAAGGCACTATAACTTCCAAGCTGATCACGAAGTGTCAAATCTACGCCATACACATTTGTCGGATTTGTGCTGTTATTTTCCGCATTTTTTCCATGAGCAAAACTCACCCCGCCCAATACAGACAAATTTTCTCCAATATCTACACTTGATTTTAGATAACCGACATACAAATTATTTGATTTTGTATCACCAAAACTTCTTGTATTTGTCCCTTGCATAGCTTCTAACCCTGCCATTATATAAGTATCCGTTGGAGCTACCCATTGCAACTGAATACCTGCATCGCTTATGCCATCTGGTCCAAAAAGTGACTTGTAAATAATCGGCTGAGAATCAAAATGCCAACTATGCTGGTGCTTGGCATTAATCCGTCCAAAAGCACTTTTAAATTTCCCCACTTTCACACTTAAAGCGTATGGCAAGGCTCGTGTTTTTACAAATGCTTCTTCAATTTCAAAGGCATTTGGATGCAAATGAAAAATAGCAAACGCATCAAAATAAGGGTCAACCGTTGAACGCATAGCAACTTCGGCATAGTTTAAATTGAAGCCCTTATCTTCGTTAAACGGCAACGCGGCAGTTCCTTTAGATATAAAGCCGGGAATTGCAAAGTCTTTATACTGGTTATTATCGACATTTCGAGAGAGTGCCGACATATTTAAAATCAGGGCAATATCTGGCAAATAAGCTTTTTGAGAAAACGAAGCAGAAGTATTTGCTGTTGTTCTACTCATCTTTGCACTCATTTGTGCCTGCTGCATCTGTGTTTGTTTTTTACTTAAAGCATCTAATTTTGCTTCTAACTTCTGCATAACTATTTTTTGTTGGGCTATCTGCTCTTTAAGTG
>JALWON010000224.1 GCA_027083475.1 Sulfurimonas sp. | reverse complement strand
TCATCATGTAAGCTGTAGAGTTAGCAGTTGCAGAAGAAGCATTATATGCATCATTACTATTATCATTTTTTGTTACATTTGCTACCCATTCAACATTTCTATTCATTTTCCAAGCAAGACCACCAATATAAGTATGACGAGTATTTTTGAGTGCACCTGTAATAGTGTCTGGTGTCCATTTATCATACTTTGCGAATGCTTTGTATTGGTGTTCATTTCCTAAACGACCTTCAATGTTAAAAGAGTATCCATCACCTGAACCGCTTGACACTTTCCCTGTTGCTGAGGAGTTTGTAGAAGTATCAGTTGAAGTCACATACTGAGCAGAAGCTAAGAATGCAGGCATATTAAAGACTGTATGGAATCCATAAAAATGTAAATCATCATTTTGATTTGTCACTGCATTGAGTGAATGTTTTTGATTTAACTGCCCAAAGAATGAAGCATCAAGATATGTATTCTTTTCAGGATGTCCTGCAGTTCCTAAAAGGTGCCCTGTCAATCTCCACTCTAAACTTAAGCCATTTGAATTATTTGCACTGTGGTACCCCTCTCCATTAAAAACACCTATGTCGCTATCAAAATATTTTGTTCTTGTTTTTGCCATTACACCAAAATCTGCAGAAGAGCTTAAACGTGCTGAGTTTTTATTTTCTATCAATACTTCAGAAATACTTCTATATAACCAAGAATTATGCTCTTCATAATCATGCCAAGGACGGTGTGCTAGACCTATTTCAAAACTTGTCGCTGGAAGGAGTTCATTTAAGTTCAAGTATGCATATTTTGCACGAACAATCATACTCCCATTTGTATTTGCCACTGTACCTGCTTCTCTCGTTAAATCCATAGTCACACGATAGTAAGATTTAGGATCATCCAAAAGATATGCTTTTACTTGTAAGTAACCACGACGTAGTTGGAAATCTTGTGTATTGCTATTGGCTGTTTTGTCTTTAAAAGTTGTATTTTTATAGCCTAGAAAAACTTGTCCACTCATCTTAATCTTATTTGCTTTAGAAAAAAGAGGTGTTGCCTTAGAATTTTTCTCAATCTTTGCAATAGTCTCATTCTGCTTTTTTACAGTTTTTGCAACTGTTTTGGCTTCTACAAAATCACCAAGTTTCGTTCGTCCTTCACCTGCCGTTGTAAATACTTGTCCTGTACTGTTTGTATAAAGAGTCAGTGCTGATGCTGCTGTTGAACCTAGTGCTAAAGCTGTAAACGCTGATAAAACGATTTTTTTCATGTTTGTAATTTCCTTTTTTGTTTGTTGGCGAAATTATAGAATCTCTTGATTACATAACGATTACAATTCAAATCATAAATGTAACCAAGTTGCAACCAAAGTATTTTATAATTTCGCCATCTTAAAAATAAAGGTAAAACATGACAAAAGTAATTAAAATCGCTCTTGCGAGTTCACTCTTAGTATCAGGATTAGCTGCAAATGATGTAATCAAAGGAAGTGGTGCCTCTTTTCCTTATAGTGTTTATCAAAAATGGATAAAAGCTTATAACAAAGCGACAGGCATTAAAGTGGATTATATCTCAAAAGGTTCTTCAAAAGGAATCAAAGATGCAAAGGCTCGTCAAGTGGATTTTGCAGGAACAGATAAACCACTCAGTCCAAAAGTCTTAAAAAAACATGGTCTCTACCAATTCCCAGGTGTTGTGGGTGCTATTACAATGGGTTACAACCTTCCAGGTGTTAAAAATCTCAAACTCTCCCGTGCAGCTATTGTAAGCATTGCAAACGGAAGTACGAAGTACTGGGATGATGCTCTCATTGCAAACACAAACAAAGGTCTGAAACTTCCACACGAAAAATTAACTTTTGTTCACCGTGCAGATGGTTCAGGGACTACCTTTAACTTTACCTATTACCTCTCAAAAGTAGATAAAACTTGGAGACATAAATATGGTGCAAAAAAATCACTCAACTGGCCAGGGAATCACCACATTGGTGGAAACAAAAACACAGGTGTTGCAAGTCTTATCAAACAAACTCCTTTTGCAGTAGGCTATATCGACTATGCAGATGCACAAAAAAATGGCATCGTCATGGCTAGTGTTGAAAACAGAGCAGGAAACTACATCAAACCAGAACTCAAAGCATTCCAAGCAGCAGCTGCAAAAGCAGACTTGAACCCGAAAAAAGATTTTTACTCTGTCATTGCTGATCCTAAAGGAGCAAACTCTTACCCAATCGTAGCAGCAACTTTCATCCTTTTACCAAAAGAAAATCCAGCGATGGATAAAAAAGTCACTGCGTTTTATGATTGGTCTTACAAAAATGGTCAAGAGATTGCCAAAAGTTTAGGTTTTGTGCCTTTACCAAAGAGTTTAACAGATAAAATTCATACATACTGGGAAGCAAAAGGTATCCAATAACTTTCAATGTTTGTAATCTACTTGTAATCAATTTTCACTATAATACCATTATTCATTACAATTAGGTTCAAACATGGAAAAACTTTTTCAAAAGATTTCACTCAGTAGTGCGACATTAGTTTTAGTGCTCCTACTGGGTATATTTACAACACTTTTTATATCTGCAAAACCTGCTGTTGAAGCGTTTGGTCTTCAATTTATCACCGATCAACGCTGGAATCAAGAAATACCACTTATTGAATCTTCTGATACAGTTATAGAAGATAGTGATGATGCGATAATTGCTGATGAAGACGATGAAGATATGATTTTAGATGAAGATGATGAAGAAGATGCGGCAACAAAAACAGTATTTGGTGGCTTAGTACCCATCATAGGTACTCTGCTTTCCACACTCATAGCCCTCCTCTTTGCCATGCCAATTGCGATGGGAATTGCCGTCTTTTTAGCGGAAATTGCCTCAAAAAACATCTCAAAATTTGTTGGTATGGCCATCGAGTTACTCGCTGCAATTCCAAGTATCATCTTTGGTATGTGGGGGCTTTACTACTTTGCACCACTCATTGCTGATACCTTTGGAGGCTATCAAGTCTCACTTTTAACTGCTGGTCTTGTTCTTGGTGTGATGATACTCCCTTTCATGGCGGCTGTAACACGTGACTCCATGAACACCACACCTGATGTTTTAAAAGAGTCTGCCTACGCGCTTGGTGCAACAAAATTTGAAGTTGTCAAAGATATTATCTTTCCCTACTCAAAAACAGGAATCATCGGTTCTATTATCTTAGCACTTGGTCGTGCGTTAGGTGAGACAATGGCAGTTGCATTTCTCATCGGAGCTGTCTATTCACTCCCTGACAAAATCACCGACCCTACAATCTCCATTCCTGTAGCGATGGCTGTGAATTTTGGTGAAGCGAGTGGACTTGGTGAGAGTGCACTCTTTTATCTTGGGCTCATCCTTTTTGTGATGAGTTTTGCAGTTATCTCATTTGCAAAATTTTATTTTCTTAAAAGGGGAAATGCATGAGACTCCAAATCAACAAACTCTTTTTAGCACTCTCTATTCTCTCTGCACTCATTGGGCTTGGGTTTTTAGGCTGGATTTTAGTTACACTTTTTATCAAAGGTGTCAGTTCACTCCATTTTACTCTTTTTCTCAATGACCTTGTCGATGGAGGACTCAGAAACCTTATCGTAGGGCAACTTGTTTTAGCACTTTTAGCTGCACTCATTGGAATTCCGCTTGGGATGATTGCAGGCATTTATATTCGTGAATATGGCCATGGTAAGTATGCAAACCTCATTCGAGATTTAAGTGATATTATGGTTTCAGCACCTTCTATCGTTATTGGTGCGTTTGTTTACTCTTTTGCCGTAGCTCCTTTTGGGGGAGCAAATGGATTTGCAGGTATCATTGCCCTCTCTATTATGATGATTCCCATCATCATTAACACCACAGACTCTATGCTTTCTCTTGTTCCAAAGGAGTTACGAGAGGCAGGCATGGCACTTGGAGCTTCTAAATACAGAGTCATTTTAGATGTTGTCATTAAGGCTGCAAAAGTAGGGATTATGACAGGTGTTTTACTTGCGTTTGCCCGCATAGCAGGAGAGACTGCACCCCTGCTCTTTACTTCTGAGACGAGTAACTACTTTAATTTAGACCTTACAGAGAGTTTTCCATCGCTCACGGTAAGTATCTACAACCTTGCCAATGAACCAGAAAAATCGAGTCGTGACTTAGCTTGGGCTGCTTCATTTATTCTCACAGTGATGGTTTTACTCATCAACCTTGCAGGTAGATACCTCACACGCAATAAAAAATAATAAAGGAAAAAAAATGCCAGTAATGAAAATAAAAAACTTTTCGTTTACCTATGCGGGAGTAGAAGCCCCCTCTTTAAAAAATATTACACTCCCTATAGAAAAAAATCAAATTACAGCACTCATTGGACCAAGTGGCTGTGGAAAATCAACACTTTTACGAAGTATGAACCGCATCCATGATCTCTACCCGGGAAACAAATATGATGGAAAAATCAATTTACTCGATTTAGAAACAGGAAAATATAACAATATTTTAGCTATTAAAAAAGAGAACGAGTTTATACAACTACGCCAACAAGTAGGGATGATTTTTCAAAAACCAACCCCATTTCCGATGAGTATCTTCGATAATGTTGCCTATGGACTCAAGATTGCAGGCATTAAAAACAAAACAGAACTCTCTGACAGAGTCGAAGCTTCCCTCAAAGGTTCTGCCCTTTGGAAAGAGGTACATGATAGACTCGGCAAATCTGCAATGGGACTCTCAGGTGGACAGCAACAGCGTTTGTGTATTGCCCGTGCAGTTGCAGTCAAACCAGAAGTACTCCTCTTTGATGAGCCAACCTCTGCCCTTGACCCTATCTCAACAGGTGCCATTGAAGAGCTCATTGTAGAACTTAAAAAAGATGTAAGCATTGCCATCGTCACGCATAATATGCAACAAGCCTCACGTATTAGTGATTATACTGCATTTATGTACCTTGGTGATTTAATTGAGTATGATAAAACAGAAAACATCTTTTTAAATCCTAAAGAGAAAAGAACAGAAGATTATATAACAGGTCGTTTCGGCTAAAATAGACAAAATGAAGGAAAAAAAATGATACAAAATTTTCAAACAAATCTCAATGATATTAAAGGCAAACTCATTCAATTGGGTCTTGGACTTGTAGAAGCCAATGAATTAA
>JALWON010000223.1 GCA_027083475.1 Sulfurimonas sp. | reverse complement strand
GATGCATACACTACTGCCTTTACTTGAAAAAGCACTTGATAGAAGAGTAGTATTACCAAAAAGACAGATAAGTAACTAATTAAAATTAATTTCATATTTATTTCCATACCCAATAAGAATTTTTTCAACATAGTTTTGCATATGTTTAGCAGACTTGTAAGCATCAAATTCAATCCAATAATACTTCATGAATTTCCAAAGTTGTTCAATTGGATTTAGCTGAGGAGAGTATGGTGGAAGATAGAATATTTTTAATCCTTTAGACTCCCATATTTCAAGCATGGCTTTAAACTTATTACTTGTATGAATTGAAGCATTATCAATTACTGCTACAGTCTCTTTTGTAATTTCATTTGCAAAAAGGTTGAAGTGTTCAATCACTACATCTGTGTCAACCTTATCATAGGTATAAGATGCAAAAAGTTTTTGCTTATTAGTATTAAGAAATCCAAGAACATTGAGGTTCTTGGAACTTTTAGCTGGGATAGAAAGTGTTTTTCCAACTGCACTCCATGCATAAGGAAGGTTAGGAGTTAAGTTAAATCCACTCTCATCGAAATAGTATACATCAATTTTACCCTCTAGTGCCTTACTTTCAAGCTCTTTAAGCTCTTTTTTCTTCTTCTCATAAGATATAGGTTCTGGCTTCTTTGCAGTGTCTCTTCTTACTCGTTTGTAGCTGAAATTGAGTGTTTTTTTAAAAACCTTTTAAAAGTTTCATAGCTTATATTGAGTTGTAGTTCTTCCATAGCATGAGCATATGCTTTTTTTGGTTGATGTGGATAAGCAGCTACTTGTTTTTTAATAATCTTTTTGTGTTCTTCACTATGCAATAGTAATTTCCTTCCTCTCCCCTTACTACATTTTAAACTTGAAACTCCATCAGTTTTAAAATCTTTAAACCATTGAAATACTGTTCTCTGTGTTACATCAAAAAAATCCGCTATTTCTTGGCTCTTCTTTCCATTATTGGATAATATAATAGCCTGTGCCCTAACACGCTCTTGGACACTTACACCATTCTTCATAATATATTTTAGTTCTTTTAATATTTTCTCTTCTGTTATTGTCATAAACATCACTAGCAATTTTTAATCCAACTATGAAATCTATTTTATGCTATTACTTAGTATTCACTTTGTGTTTTCCTCTTCATATTTGCCATATAAGGCTTTTTATCTATAAAACGACTCATTCT
>JALWON010000222.1 GCA_027083475.1 Sulfurimonas sp. | reverse complement strand
AGAGCAGCTGTGGGGCGAGTCCTGGGAATTTTTTATGCCAAGCTTCAATGCCTGCTTTTTCCTCCTCCAGTTTTTGGCGTTGTCCTTCTTTAAAAATGGCTTGAGGGGTGGATGCGGATTGGAAGGGGATGCCTGAAATGGTGCAGCCTGATTTGGTTTCTCCCATCGGGCGAATACTGGGTAGGTCAGTGGAGGAGAGGTCGCTTTGTTGGTCAAGCTGGTCGAGCATCTCTGAGAGTGTTTGCACCTGTTCAAAACGAAGAGGTTGCCCAAGATTGTAGGAGAGCAGAGTTTCGCCGATTCTGAGGAGATGGAGGCTCGCTTGTTCAATGTGGTCAATCAGTTGAATCTGTTTGAGGGCGTGAGAGAGTTTGGTTTTTTTGGGTTTACGACGGAGCTGTTTTTGGAGTTTCTTTTCTGCTCTTTGGGTGAGGTAGGAGACTCTGAGTTTCAGGCGGCAGATATTGGTTGCCATTTTATTGTCCCGATTTTGCAAAGCGGGATCAATCAGGTTTAGTCCGATTTTTATGAGATCGAGACTCTCAATCACTCCTCGTTTTTTCAGCGATTTGAGGCGTTTAACGGTTTGCAACTCTTGGGCGATCAGTTCCAAGGTTTGGGCAAGAGATTGCAGGTGGAAACCGAGCTGTTGATAGGTCAAAATTGCATCAGGACTGGGAATTCTGGCATTTTCTGGATTTTTTTCGCTGTTTTTTTGAATTTTTTGGGGTGTTTTAAAAGCTTGAATGCAGTGGTTTTGCAGCTGAATAGTGAGGTTGTGGACATAGTCTATCGTCTGTTGACTGGCTTTGAGGAGAGGCTTTTCTTGGGTGTGCAGGGCTTGTTCCAGCAAGAGGAGCTGTTTGCTGACTTCGAGAATCAGAAACTTCAGTCGATTATGCAGTTCATTTGCTGGCATGAGAGAAGAGGGGCTTTAGTTGCCTTGTCGATCTAGGTGATCTTTGCTATCTTGGCTATCGACTTTTAATGAGGAGCGAGCGTCACTGTCTTGGTGCTTCCAAGTGAGGCGGAAACGTAACTCTTCGCCTTTGTTATTGCGTTTGCCTTTGAGGGAGAGTTGCATCAGTTCAGGCGGGGCGAGAGAGATTTTTTCTTTGGAGTCGGCGAGGGTGATTTTGCCTTTCTCTAAGCCTCTAATCAGCTCTTTGAGGTAGGCAATGACAGATGCCTTGTCTTGCAT
>JALWON010000221.1 GCA_027083475.1 Sulfurimonas sp. | reverse complement strand
GATTACAACTGATGATAAAGAGAAAAATCAAGCTATCGGAAAAGTGATTGTTGAAACTCTGCGACAACTTGAAAAAAATAAGCTAGTTGAAGCAGTTGGCAAAGATGGTTTATCTCTGCTTTGGAAGATAAAAGACTAAGCGATAAGGCGTTCCGCCACACGCTTGTTGCCTTGCCAATAACCCGTCCATTCATTATGTGTTGGTGTGTTCATACATTTTCTCGCAACATCAAGCATTAAAGCTTTATTTGACAATCTTCTGTTATCTTCACGATAAGATATTTCATTTGCATAGTTTGAGAGATAAAGCGGTGAGATATGATGACATTGCCCATACTCTAATCTTCTAAATCTTGAAAAATAGCTCTCTGCTTGATTTGAACATTCGCCATTTTCTCCAACATAAGCTTTTGAGTGGTCTCCTACTTTCATATCAAACCAAGCTTCTAAATCATCATAAGCACTTGCACCATCAACATGGACAGTTGAGTTTTTAGTAATATTTGCAGTTGCTATTTTATTTATAGTACTTGTGTATTCCCCTTTTGTGATAAAAGTTTTTGTAGCAACAGCACCACTAAAATTGGTACCATCTTCTGCTCTTTGTCTAGCAACTATGATACATCTTTTATTTGGATTAGCATTTGAAGCAAGTCTTAAATCAACTCTATCCTCTTTTCTATTCGCAGGTCTTGTTTTACCAACATAACAACCATCCATTTCAACAGTTCCCTCTAATTTTACTTCTTCTTGATTATCCATAAGAGAAGCACGGAGTTTATGCACAAGCACAAAAGCGGTCTTGTATTGACAACCCAAAGCTCTTGCCATTTGAAGTGCTGAAATACCTTTTACAGCATTTACAAAAATGATGGTAGCTAAAAGATAATCACGAAGTTCTAATTTATGAGATGCAAAGATAGTGCCACTTGTAACTGTATATTGTTTACGACAAGCTTTACATTTATATCTTCTCACAGGCTTTCCTGATGGTGTATGTGTATTGATAACATAACTCTCAGTACAACCACAATGAGAACAGACTGGCTCACCATCTGTATCACTCCAGCGAAGAGATTCAAAAACTTCTCTAGCTTCATCTTCACTCATTCTGGCAACTTCAACTTCGGAGATTGTTCTTGCTTTTGCTGATAAGAGGAAGTGTTGGCTCATGGTGTGTCCTTTTGTTTAAATATAGTAATATTATAC
>JALWON010000220.1 GCA_027083475.1 Sulfurimonas sp. | reverse complement strand
GTAATACCATTTTACAAGTGGATTTTAGCACAAAAATCTAAAATGGTTTAAGCACAACCATACCTACAATCAACAACATTAAAATTGTAGGAATTTCATTATACATCCGAAAGAATTTTCCGCTTTTTGTGCATCGATCTTCTAAAAATGCGATTCGGTACTTATTCATCGAGTAAAAAAACACAATTAAAAGTGCTAAAAAGAAAAGCTTTGCATGGAGCCAGCCACCACTAAAGCCAATTTGATAAATCAAAAATGAGCCACTGAAAATGGTTGCCCACATAGCAGGCACTCCAATATACTTAAAAAGTTTCATCTCTTGAATTTTTGCTACCTCCACAAAACCTGCATTATCAATATTTTCTGCATGATAGACAAAAAGTCTCGGCAGGTAAAAAAGAACGGCAAACCAAGAGATAAAAGAGATTACATGAAACCAGAGTGTCCATTCATACATTAAAAATTCCTCTCAAAATAGATACTGTTATAGTTGGAACCACCATTGGCTACATTGTTAATAAGCCCGTAAATTCCTGAACGGTGCTTGAGTAAAATACCAACATAGGTCTCTTCCCACAGGGGAGAACCTAAAAATTTTCCGATATCAAAATCAATACTAATGTCCAAATAATTCAAAAACTTCGAGGTATTACCACCATCTTGTGAAGATTCATAACGTTCAGCTTCGAGTAAAGAGGTCGTATAAGAGACTCCTTCACCAAAACCAAAACGCATACGATTGTCTGCAAAATCTACATTATAAAATGCTTTTACATATGTCAGCATTTCATAAGTATCATCATAGGCTCCTTCATTAAAGTAGGAAACTCCGCCTTTGAGATAAATATCTACAGGTAAATCAAACAGATTTTGTGTGAGTAAATACCCACCATCAAGGGCAAGAGTATGCAGATTTTCAGGATGAGACCCAACTCTTCCAGTCACCACCTTTAACAAAGAGTTTGTTGTGGCTTGACCATATACAAGACGCATAGAGTACTTCTCTTGTGCGTCTGCATAAAAACTAAATAACAGTAGTAATGAAACGAAAATTTTCAAATAGCTTCCTTCAATTAAGCGTCGATTGTCTCCAAATCTTTAATAGAGTTTGCTTTATGAGAAACAATTTTATCATGAAAACGGCGAAGTGCTTTACATGCTCTGTCTATCGACAAATCAATTGCAGCATCTAAAACATCATCTCCTTGAGAGATTACAATAGGCTGTGCATGGGCGATTTTAATATCGAATTCTACCATAACACCTTTTTTCTCTTTAGCAACAATACAATTAATACTTGTAATATCTAAAGAGTATTTTCTAAAAGCTTCAACAGCCGAACCAATATGTGCTTTTGTAGCCTCTGTAAGGGTTACATCTTTTGCGCGAATTTGTAAGTTCATTGTAAATCCTTTGATAAAGAATCTTTTTGACTCTTTATATCCATACATATAGTAACAAAACGAAGCTGAAATTGGTATAATACGAAAAAAATTTGAGGAAATATGAGAGAATGAGAGTATTAACAGGTATACAACCCTCTGGAGACTTACATATTGGCAACTATTTTGGTTCTATCAAACAGATGGTAGATGCACAAAAGAAAAGTGAAACTTTTGCGTTTATCGCTAACTACCATGCGATGAGTAGTGGTAATGGTGGCGAAGCCCTTGCAAAACTGACCATGCAAACCGCAACAGACTTTTTAAGTTTAGGTATTGACCCTGAAAAATCTACTTTTTGGGTACAATCTGATGTCAAAGAAGTTTTAGAACTCTACTGGATACTCTCTGCGTTTACACCGATGGGTCTGCTTGAGCGTGCACACAGTTACAAAGATAAAACCGCCAAAGGCATTGCAGCAAACCACTCTCTTTTTTCTTATCCTGTGCTTATGGCAGCCGATATTTTACTCTACTCTCCTGACATCATTCCTGTTGGAAAAGACCAAATCCAACATGTAGAAATTGCTCGCGATATTGCGATAAAGTTTAATAACCAATACGGAGATATTTTTAAAATACCTGCGTTTAAAGTAGAAGAAAATGTAGCTACAGTACCAGGAACCGATGGACAAAAAATGTCAAAAAGTTACAAAAATACTGTCAATATTTTTGGTGAAGAGAAAAAACAACTCAAAACCATTAAAAAAATTGTCACAGAACAAATCGCCTTAGAGGAGCCAAAAGAGTATGCAAACTGTAATGTTTACAACATGGCAAAACTCTTTTTAAATGAGGAAGAACTCATCTCTTTACAAAATCGTTACAAAGCTGGTGGTGAGGGGCATGGGCATTTTAAAATCTATCTTGCCGAAGTAATGTGGGATTATTTTACCCCTTACCGCGAAAAACGCGACTACTACCTCAACAACCAAAATGAAGTAAGAGCAATTTTACAAAACGGGGCAGATAAAGCGAAAAATATAGCAGCTCCTATGATGGAGAAAATAAGAACGGCTACGGGGATTTTATACTAATAATGAAACCTACATTGTGCTATAACTAGTAAATCATCGACTATCTTATATACAAGTCGATGCTCTGATGTAATGCGTCGGGAGTAGTAATCATGAAAATTCTCTTTGAGTTTTTCAGGTTTTCCTAGCCCATCCTTGTCGTAAGGATTTCTTTTTATATCTTTTATAAGCAGATTGATACGTTTAAGAACTTTTTTATCATGCTCTTGCCAATACAAATAATCTTCCCAAGCTAACGAAGAAAATCCAAGTATCACAATGCAATTTCCTTTCTTATAAAGGCACTATTTTCTATCTCATCCACCGCATCGAGGAGCCTCTCTCTATTTTGCCTCGAAGAGAGTAGATAGAGTGTCTCTTTCATAGAGTTATACTCCTCTTGCGATATTAGGACAACAGACTGTTTCTCTTTGGTTGTAATAAGAAATTCTTCAACATTATCACACACTTTATTAATAATCTCTCGTAAATTATTTCTTGCTTGTGAGTATAAAACAGCTTGCATGAGCACTCCTCTTGTCAATATATTGACAATTATAGCACTTTTTACCCTCTTTGTCTATCGAGCCACACCATCAGCCCTTTTTGTGCATGGAGTCTGTTTTCTGCTTCATCAAAAACAATTTGGGCATGCCCTTCAAGGACTGATTCACTCACCTCTTGCCCTCTGTAAGCTGGGAGACAGTGTAAAAACTTTGCATCTTTTGCGGCGATACACATCATCAAGTCATCTACCATAAATCCTTCAAAATCTTTGATTCGTTGCTCTTTTTCAGCCTCTTGTCCCATAGAAGCCCAAGTATCTGTGGTGACTATAGTCGCCCCCTTAACAGACTCTTTTGGATCATGGCATACTCGTATGACGGCACCACTTTTTTTCGCAATTTGCATTCCCTCTTCAAGCACTTTTGCATCAACCTCATACCCTTGTGGTGTTGCAATTCTCAGCTCAAAGCCAAGTTTAGCAGCAAGCATAATCCAAGAGTGTGTCATGTTGTTACCATCACCTACATAGGACACAATCAAATCTTTTTCAAGCCCATACTCTTTAATGGTCATATAATCTGCAAGGAGTTGCACAGGGTGGTAAGAGTCTGTGAGTCCATTGATGACGGGTACTTTTGAGTAAGCGGCAAACTCTTCTATCATAGAGTGTGCGAAGGTGCGTATCATCACCATGTCACACATACTCGAAATCACACGGGCAGTATCTTTGACGGGCTCGCCGCGTCCTAAGTGAATATCACGATTAGAGAGAAAAAGGGCATGCCCGCCAAGCTGGTACATTCCCGTCTCAAAACTCACACGTGTTCGCGTGGAACTTTTTTCAAAAATCATCGCTAAGGTTTGGTTTTCTAACTCTTTATTATAGATACCATTTTTCAGATTTTTTTTGATTTCTAAACCAATATCTACAATCTCTAAAATCTCTTCTTTACTATAATCTTTGAGTGTTAAAAAATGTCTCATCATCTGTTCCTATTTTTGGAGTAGTTTTGCCACTTCTTTTGCATGGTAAGAGATAATAATATCCGCTCCCGCACGCTTAAACGCCACCATTGTTTCCATAACCACACGCTCATAATCAATCAAGTCATTCATCCCTGCAAATTTGAGCATAGCATACTCACCACTTACATTATAAACCGCCATCGGCAAGTGTGTATTGTCTTTAATCTCACGAACAATGTCAAGGTAGGCAAGCGCAGGTTTCACCATCAAAATATCCGCCCCCTGCGCCTCATCGCTTATACTCTCTGCAATCGCTTCTCGACGGTTTGCAGGATCCATCTGGTAACTTGCACGGTCTCCAAAACTCGGAGTAGACTCCGCCACATCACGAAATGGACCATAATACCCACTTGCGAACTTCGTAGAGTATGCCATAATAGGCAAGTTCTCATACCCTGCCCCATCAAG
Source organism: Sulfurimonas sp. (assembly GCA_027083475.1). Lineage (GTDB taxonomy): Bacteria > Campylobacterota > Campylobacteria > Campylobacterales > Sulfurimonadaceae > Sulfurimonas. Next base: position 783 of record JALWON010000220.1, on the reverse strand, counting down.
TGCCTCTCTGAGTCTCTCTATAATGCCGTCCATCATGCCTGAAGGCGCTATCATATCGGCTCCTGCTTTTGCATGGACAAGAGCTTGTTGCCCTGAGAGTTCTAGAGTCGCATCATTATGCACCGTTTCATGCTCTTCATCAATTATTCCACAATGCCCATGGTCGGTATACTCACAAAAACACAAATCAGTCACGACAAACATATCAGGGTGTGCTGCTTTAATAGCTCGCACACTTGAGGCAATAATCCCATGTTCACACACAGCATCACTCCCTACAGAATCTTTTACATCAGGAATACCAAATAAAATGATAGAGTAAAGCCCAAGACTTTTGAGTGTTTCACACTCCTTAATCGCCTCATCAATACTCATCTGATAGACACCCGGCATAGAAGCCACTTCTGTTTTAATCCCCTCGCCACTTCTGATAAAAAGAGGATAGATAAAATCCTCTACATTAACACTTGTCTCTCGAACAAGAGAGCGAAGATGTTTGTTAAGACGAGTTCTACGAAATCTTTGGAACATTTTTAACCTTTATTTACTAGCAATTTTGATATAATCGTTTTTAAGAAAACATTTTACCCTTTTAAAGATTAAATTAATGAATATAAGCATATCAAATGTTGCCAATCTTCCTTCAAAATTTGGTGATTTTAAAGTCAAAGCCTTTCAAGAAGGACAAAAAGAACACCTTGTCATTTATAAAGAAAATCTTGATGCCATTCCTATCGTTCGCATCCATTCAGAGTGTCTTACAGGAGATGCCTTAGGAAGCTT
>JALWON010000219.1 GCA_027083475.1 Sulfurimonas sp. | reverse complement strand
CCCCAAAACCCCGAATTATTCCACTGTTATTGATTCTCTCTGGTTATTAATTTTATTAGAGATCCTGTACTATTTTTTCATTATAATCATTCTCTTCTTTGCCTCCTTCTTGGACTTTCCCTTCAGGATTAATTTGGCTGATCCACCTGATTCTTTTGCCTTCCTGCCATATGCCAATTTTTATAGTTTTATCAGGAAGTATATATTTCCCTTCGCCATGCTGTTTTCCATTTGCCCAGTTTCCTTCATACCTCCTGCCATCTGCCCAAATATAGACTCCATAGCCATGCTTTTTATCCATAACATATTCCCCTTCATACCTTCTGCCATCTCTCCAAGTGTATACACCATAGCCATGCATATTATTATCTTTCCAATATCCTTCATACTTCCTCCCATCCAACCAAGTATAAGTTCCCTCTCCATTTATTTTATTTTCATTCCATTCTCCCACATATTTCGACCCATCACTCCAAATATAGCTTCCATGTCCATGCTTCTTCCCTTGTTTATAATTTCCCTCATATTTTGAACCATCAGCCCAAGTTTCAATTCCCCAGTCATGTTGGAGGTCATCTTTCCATTCTCCTTCGTATTTAGCCCCATTCATATGGGTATAAGTTCCTTTTCCATTGGCTTTATCATCTCTCCATTCTCCTTCAAAAATATCGCCATCTACATGCCAAAATTTGCCCTTTCCATGAGCTTTATTTTTCCGCCATTGGCCTTCATACCTTGCTCCATCTGGCCAGATTTGGGTGCCTTCTCCATGCCTCATCCCATTCTTCCATCCTCCTTTATAGATAGCTCCATTAGGGAACCTATGTTCTTGCTTATATTCTAATTCACCATCACTTGAATCATCTCCATTGTTTTCTGGTTCGTCGATAGTTTCTTCCACTGCTTGTCCTTTTGTATTTCCATTGAAACCTCCATCATTTGCTTTTCCCAAAGACTATATCATTTAGATTAATACCATAATGAATTTATTTTATTTTTGTGAAATGCACATATTTATAACAAAGAATACGAAAATATAACTATTTGGGAATTTTAAAACAAAGAAAATAATTGAGAAAATGTAGCATCAAAAATAAAAAATATTCTAAAATGAGAGCTAATACTTACAAGAGTTCCAAGTTTATTATTAGACTTTTGCTGTTTAGATTCGTTAGTTACTATTTCTATTTCCTTTTCATCCTTATTACAATTT
>JALWON010000218.1 GCA_027083475.1 Sulfurimonas sp. | reverse complement strand
GGGGTGTTATCTGAAGAGTTAGAGATGAAAACTTTGGAGTCAAAAAAGGTACAAGGGCTCTATTTTATAGGAGAAGTGGTTGATGTGACAGGCGAACTGGGCGGATATAATTTTCAATGGGCATTTAGTAGTGCGTATCTATGTGCGAAAAATATAAAAATTTGATATAATGATACAAATAAATAAAAAGAGAAGAAGTATATGCAAAAAGTTGAACCAATGACACTTTATGGTTATGAAAAATTACAAGCAGAGGTCAAAGAACTCAAAGAGGTGAAACGCCCACAGGTTGTCAAAGATATAGAAGAAGCACTAGAACATGGTGATTTAAAAGAAAACGCAGAGTACCATGCAGCTAAAGAGATGCAGAAGATTATAGATAATCGTTTAGCAGAGTTAGCGGAAATTCTTGGAAATTCTCAAATCGTAGATCCGAGTGAACTCGCGCATTCAAAGGTGAGCTTTGGTTCTACGGTAGTGATGACAAATCTTGAGACAGATGAAGAGGTAACATATACTATTGTAGGTGGATGTGAATCAAATCCTGATATGGGGCTTATCTCTTTTGCTTCTCCCCTTGCAAAACAGTTACTTGGACATGAAGAGGGTGATGAAGTAAAATTTCGTCTCCCCGGTGGTGAAAAAGAGTTTGAAATCGACGAAGTGAAATACCAAGAAATAGTGTTTGAGTGTAACTAAAATGATCAAAGTTGGCATAGTAGGAGCAACAGGATATACAGGGTTAGAACTTGTGAAAATTCTTGTCAATCATCCAGAGTTTGATTTGAGATATATTGCAAATTCCGAAGGGGATACAACAATCAACACATTGCATCCTGCATTAAATGGCATTTGTGAGGAGCAGGTGTATAAGGCTGATATGCAAAAAATCGCACAAGAGTGCAGCCTTGTTTTTCTTGCAGTGCCACATAAAACAGCGATGGCATATGTAAAACCACTTATGGAACTTGGTGTGAAGGTTGTAGATCTCTCCGCTGATTATCGACTCACTCAAGAAGTATATGAAGCATTCTATGTGCCCCATAGTGATCCAAAAAATTTAGAACATGTTGTTTATGGGTTACCAGAGATGTTTCGAGAGCAACTCAAATCTGCAAGATTAGTGGCCAATCCTGGTTGTTTTCCTACCTCCGCTATTTTAGGGATTTTACCGTTTATGGCAAAACGCAAAGAGGGAACGCCTATTATTATAGATGCAAAAACAGGGGTAAGTGGTGCTGGAAAAAAACTGAGCGAGACGACACACTTTGTCAATGTTAATGATAATCTTTTTGCTTACAATCCTCTTTTACACCGTCATGCTCCTGAAATTGCACAAAAGTTAGGAGTCTCTTTTGATGAGGTCAATTTTGTACCGCATTTGGTACCTTTGACTCGTGGAATGATTAGCTCGATTTATTTGCAAGTAGAAGATGATTTTGATGCATTTGCACTGCTGAAGCATTTTTATAAAAATGAAAAAAATGTTCGTGTGAGTGAAATTCCTGTAGATATGAAGAATGTTGCAGGCACCAATTTTTGTGATATTTATGTCAAACGCAAAGGCAATCTTCTTTTTATCTCAAGTGCCATTGATAACCTGATGCGTGGTGCTTCGAGTCAAGCTGTTGTGAATGCAAACATTATGATGGGACTCGAGGAAAACACAGGAGTAACAAATATCGCGTATGTCCCATAAAATAGAGATTCTAAAAGGTGCATTGATCCTCTCCGATGCACACTTTTCACCAACCCGACCAGAACTTTTTCCACTTATTGAATCCATTTATACAGAAAAAATCCAAGTACCACAGCTCATTTTAATGGGTGATATTTTTGATGCCCTCTTTGGTGCTATTGCACATACATATTTGAACAACCAGAAAATGATAGAGATGCTTCAAAGTATATCGAAAAAAATAGCTGTTATCTACTTAGAAGGAAATCATGATTTTAATTTAAAAACACTCTTTCCTCATATGCAAATTTTTCCTATAGCCAAACAACCTGTCTCCTGCCATTATAAGAACAAAAAAATTCTCTTAGCACATGGTGATTTTGCAGGGCCGATTGGATACCGTATGTATACTGCTGTGATTAGAAATCCTTTCGTTTTGCCTCTATTGAAAATAATTGATTTTGTGACACACCATGCAATTTTAAACTATGTTTATGCCCATTTAGCAAAAAAAGAGGATTGTAATGAGTTTAGAGGATTTCATGCATTTATTGCTAAACGCATAGAAAATAGTTATAGTTGTGACTATTTTATAGAGGGACATTATCATCAAAATAAGCAAATCAAATTTGAGAAATTTACTTACATAAATTTAGGTGCTTTTGCTTGCAATCAAAGATATTTTACTGTAAAATCTTTGGATGATAAAGAGTTATTAGAAGAAAAGAGTTTCTCTAAAGGGTGATAAAAATGGATGATAACACATTAAAAGTTGGTTCCAATGAGATGGAACTTGTTGACTTTCGTATATTTAAACAGGAAGAAGATGGTGTGTATGAAGGTATTTATGGGATTAATGTTTCAAAGGTACGTGAAATTATTCGTGTGCCAAATTTAACAGAACTGCCTGGAACTCCTGAGTTTATTGAAGGCATCTTTGACCTGCGCGAGGTCGTCATACCTGTAGTTAATTTAGCAAAATGGATGGGTATTACACCTCCTGAAGATGTAGCCCATAATTCACGGGTCATTATTACAGAGTTTAACAATGTTTTGATTGGTTTTGTCGTGCATGAAGCAAAACGTATTCGTCGTATTAGTTGGAGTGATATAGAGTCTGCCTCTTTTATGAATGGCTCTGATGGACTTGATGCGAGTAAAATTACCGGAGTTACAAAGATAGAAGGGGATAATGTTCTTCTCATTCTTGATTTAGAGAGTGTGGTGCAAGATTTGGGTCTTTACTCGCCTGATGTCGATGCAACACCTGAAGATTTAGAGAGCTTTTCAGGACTAGCTCTTGTGTTGGATGATAGTTCGACTGCAAGAAAGATTGTTAAAGAAGCCCTGCAAAAAATGGGTTTTAAAGTCGTTGAAGCGAGCGATGGTAAAGATGGTTTAGTGAAACTTGATGAACTCTATTATACCTATGGTGATAGCATTGCAAATCAGTTAAAAATAATTATATCTGATGTTGAGATGCCACAGATGGATGGGTTTCATTTCGCAGCAAATGTAAAAGAGGATGGACGCTTTGATAATATTCCGATTGTTTTTAACTCATCAATAAGTGATCATTTTAGTGAAAACAGAGGCAAAGAAGCAGGCGGAGAAGCTTACTTAGTGAAGTTTGAAGCAAGCTCATTTTATAATGAAGTGTCACGTGTTGTACGTGCACACATAAAGTAGGAGTGAAAATATGGATGAATTTCAAGAAATACTGCAAGATTTTTTAGTTGAGTCTTTTGAACTTGTTGAAAAACTAGATGAGGATTTGGTAGAGTTAGAATCAAATCCTGAAGATTTGGAACTTTTAAATGGAATTTTCCGTGTTGCACATACGATTAAAGGGGCATCTTCATTTTTAAATTTTGATATTTTAACCCATTTAACACACCATATGGAAGATGTTTTAAACAAAGCTCGCCACGGTGAGCTGGTGCTTACTCCTGACATTATGGATGTTGTTTTAGAATCTATTGATTTAATGAAAGAACTTTTAAATATTATTCGTGATACGAGTAGTGATGCAGGTGTTGATGTTGCCGCATGTGTTGCACGACTTGATAAAGTGAGTGGAGGCACGGGTGAAGTAGCAACACCTACAGTAGAAGCACCTGCTCCACAAGCACCAGAGCCAGAACAAGTAGAGCCAGAAGTAGCACAAGCAGAAACACCAGCCCAAGAAGAACCTGATTATGACAACATGGACCCCGATGAGATAGAAGCTGAAATTGAACGACTTTTACAACAGCGACAAGAAGAAGATAAGGCAAAACGGGCAGCTAAAATGGCAGCAGGTGAGAGTGTTCCAGAAGTTCCAGTAGTTGCTGATGAAACACCAGCTCCCGAACCAGAGCCACAAGCAGAAGTTGCACCACCACCTCCGCCTCCACCACCACCGGCAGCACCTGCGACACCAAAACAAGAAGCTCCAAAGGCAGCAGCTCCTGCAAAACGCTCACCTGCTACAGTTGAGCAGACGATTCGTGTTGATGTGAAGAGACTCGACCATTTAATGAATCTCATAGGAGAACTTGTTCTTGCAAAAAATAGACTCATTAAAATTAATGATGATGTAGAAGAACGCTATGAGGGAGAAGAGTTTTTAGAAGAGCTTAATCAAGTTGTTTCTATTGTCTCACTTGTGACAACAGACTTACAAATTGCCGTGATGAAAACACGTATGCTGCCTATAGGCAAAGTCTTTAATAAATTTCCTCGTATGATTCGTGATTTATCACGTGAATTGAACAAAGATATAGAACTTGTAATCTCTGGAGAAGAGACAGAACTTGATAAGTCTATCGTTGAAGAGATAGGCGATCCGCTTGTGCATATTATCCGTAACTCTTGTGATCATGGTGTGGAGACACCTGCTGTTCGTACGGCAAATGGTAAAGATGCCAAGGGAACTATTGATTTAAAAGCATATAATGAAGGCAATCAAATCGTTATTCAAATAGATGATGATGGAAAAGGGCTTGATGTCAATATGCTTAAAAGTAAGTCACTTGAAAAAGGCATTATCACTGAAAAAGAAGCAGATAATATGAGTGATAAAGAGGCATTTGGACTCATTTTTAAACCAGGTTTTTCAACTGCTGCTTCTGTGACGAGTGTGAGCGGTCGTGGGGTGGGTATGGATGTTGTTAAAACCAACATTGAAAAACTCAACGGTATGATTGATATAGAGAGTACACTCGGAGTAGGGACTTCAATGAAATTGAAAATCCCTTTAACACTTGCAATTATCCAAGCACTGCTTGTGGGTGTGCAAGAGGAGTATTATGCGATTCCTCTCGCTTCCGTTTTAGAGACAGTGCGAATTTCAACAGATGAAATTTATACTGTTGAGGGGAAAAGTGTTATGCGTTTACGTGATGAAGTTTTATCGCTTGTGCATATTGGTGATATTTTTGAAGTTGAACGCATTTTAGATAGTAGTGAGCACGCTTATGTGGTGGTACTTGGCTTAGGGACAAGTAAACTTGGACTTATTGTAGATACTT
>JALWON010000217.1 GCA_027083475.1 Sulfurimonas sp. | reverse complement strand
TTTGTTTCATCCCCACGAGAAAATGACCCAAAAAGTCCAACAAAGCGAATACCAAAATGAGTATAAAAATATGGTTGTTGCTTTTGTAAATAATCTACTATATTATTCTTATTCATAAGTAAAGCTCCATATATTTTTTATGATTATAACATAAGAAAATTGCTTTTACTCTGGGTCTATTTTAATATTTATAGAGATATTTATAAATAAGCACTTTTTGGCTATAATCGCGCAATTATTTTTAAGGCGATACTATGTCAGATAACAGATACAATCCACAAGAAACAGAAAACAAATATTACAAAATTTGGGAAAGTCGTAGATACTTTGAAGTAGATGCGAACAAGGCTATCCAAGAAGAAGGGAAAAACTTCTCCATTATGATGCCGCCGCCAAATGTTACAGGGCGTTTACACATTGGGCATGCACTTACCTTTACACTTCAAGACATTATCACACGTTACAAACGCATGGATGGGTACAAAACACTCTGGCAACCTGGAACAGACCATGCAGGGATCGCAACACAAAATGTTGTTGAGAAACAACTTTTAGCTGAGGGAACAACAAAAGAAGCCATAGGTCGTGAAGCCTTTTTAGAACGTGCTTGGAAATGGAAAGCAGAATCTGCGGGAATCATGACAGAACAACTCCGCCATATGGGAGTAAGCCCTGCTTGGGAGCGTGAGCGTTTTACAATGGATGAGGGGCTGCAAAAGTCTGTCAAAGAAGCCTTTGTAAAACTCTACAATGATGGGCTTATTGTACGTGGAAATTACATGGTAAACTGGTGTACACACGATGGTGCACTCTCAGACATTGAAGTAGAGCATGAAGAGGAAAATGGCAAATTTTACCATATGCTCTACCATTTCGCCGATGGAAGTGGTAGTGTTGAAGTCGCAACAACAAGACCTGAAACCTACTTTGGCGATACGGCAATCATGGTACACCCTGAGGATGAACGCTACAAAGCGATTATAGGAAAAGAAGTACTTTTACCACTCTTAGATAAAAAAATCAAAATCATTGCAGATGATTATGTCGATATGGAGTTTGGAACAGGGGTTGTAAAAGTAACCCCTGCTCATGACCAAAATGACTACGAGGTCGGGAAACGCCATAACCTTGAATTTATCACTGTTTTTGATGAAAAAGGAATCTTAAATGAATATGCTGGCGAATTTGCAGGGCTTGAGCGTTTAGAAGCACGCGAAACTATTGTCGCTCGTCTGCAAGAAGAGGGATTTATGGTAAAGATTGAAGACCATAAACACCAAGTCGGACATTGCTACAGATGTAAAAATGTTGTTGAACCCTACATCTCAAAACAGTGGTTTGTTCGTAGTAAAGTAGCCGATGCTTCCATAGAAAAAACAAATGCAGGAGAAGCACAGTTTTTCCCTCCACACTGGATTAACTCTTATAACTCGTGGATGGGAGAACTTCGTGACTGGTGTATCTCACGTCAACTCTGGTGGGGGCATCAAATACCTGTGTTTTACTGTGGCGATTGTGACCATGAGTTTGCAAGCCTAGAAGATACTCCTGCATCATGTCCAAAATGTGCAAGTAAAAATCTCACTCAAGACCCTGATGTTCTGGACACTTGGTTCAGTTCAGCACTCTGGCCTTTTTCTACGTTAGGCTGGGGCAATGGCGATGTTGCGATGGATAAACTTTTCCAATCAGACGATATGAAAGATTTTTATCCAAATACCCTCCTGATTACTGGTTTTGATATTCTCTTCTTTTGGGTTGCACGTATGATGATGATGGGTGAAAACTTCATAGGAAAACTGCCATTTAACCATATTTATCTGCATGCACTTGTACGTGATGAGCATGGGCAAAAAATGTCAAAATCAAAAGGAAATGTCATTGACCCACTTGACATGGTAAACAAATACTCCGCTGATATCTTGCGTTTTACCCTCGCTGTGAGTGCTGCACAAGGGCGTGATATTCGTATGAGTGAAGAGAAACTCGAACTCAACCGAAACTTTACCAACAAACTTTATAATGCAAGTAAATACTTACAGATGAATGTAGATGTTTTCCCTGACCTTACAAGTTTTTGTGTAGAGAGTGACCTAGGGCGCTATATGATGTCGCGTTTAAACTATGCAACCAAAGAAGTGCGTGCCAACCTTGATGAGTATAAGTTTAACGATGCAGCACTTGTGATGTATAAATTTCTTTGGAATGAGTTTTGTGACTGGGGAATTGAGCTGAGTAAAGCAGACAAAAGTTCTATTGTCGAGCTTGGGGCTATCTTTAAAGAGGCAATGAAACTGCTCCACCCTTTTATGCCATTTATTACAGAACATCTCTACCATGAACTCAGTGGTACCTCTTTAGAAGATGGTGAGTCCATTATGCTTATGAAGTACCCATCCAAAACAAAACAGCGCAAAGAAGAAGCGACATTTGAAATTATTATGGATGCTATTGTCTCGATTCGCCGTGCAAAAGTACTGGTTGATTTAGCCAACCAAAAAATAGAAAAAGCATTTGTAAAACTCAACAATGTAGATGCTAAAACGCAAGCTATGATGTTGCCATTTATCTCAAAACTCGCAAAAGTAGAAAATCTTAGCTTTACAGAGAGTAAGATTGAAAATGCAGTGAGTGATATATCTGATAAGTGTGAGAGTTTCATTCCAACCGATAGTATAGATTTATCTTCTATTATCGCAAAACTTACAAAACAGGATGAAAAACTGCAAAAAGAGATAGGCAAATTAAATGGAATGTTAAATAATGAGCGTTTTGTCGCCAATGCCCCTGAAGATGTTTTAGAAAAAAACCGCAACCTTCTTGCAGATGCAAAAGCAAAGCAAGTAAAAGTTGTGGAGCAACTTGAATCGTTGCAATAAAATTTATATCTGTGTTGTTCTATAGATAAATACTTGGCAATTAACTTTTCTCATAAGTTTTTTTGCCTCTGATTTGGTAATACCGTGATTGGCAACTGCCTCTTTAATTGCTGATTCTGTTAAATATGTATGTTTCATATGTATAGTTTCTCCTAATAATTTAGATAAGGAATTATACAACTTTTTTCATAATATTTCAAGAAAAAAATAAAGGTCTCTAAAATTGTTTAATATAAAAAAATACGCATCACCCAATATAAAAAATGACATTTTATCTGGTTTAGTTGTAGCTGTAGCGCTTGTGCCTGAGGCGATTGCCTTTAGTTTTATAGCAGGAGTGAGTCCTATTGTCGGGCTTTATACTGCATTTATTTTAGGGCTTGTCACCGCTGTGATAGGTGGAAAACCGGGAATGATTAGCGGGGCGACGGGAAGCGTAGCTGTTGTAATGGTAGGGCTTGTTTTAGAAGCCAATAAACTCCTCAGTGCAGCAGGACTTTCAGGCGAAACACTCTATGTCCATATGCTTCACTATGTCTTACTTGCAACCATTATGGCAGGAGCATTCCAAGTTCTTGTAGGGGTATTGAAGCTTGGAAAGTTTATCCGTTTAGTGCCACAACCTGCCCTTTATGGCTTTGTGAATGGGCTTGCCATTGTTATTGCTATGGCGCAGTTTAAATTTTTTGATGGGCAAGGTTTGAGTATGTATATCATTGTGGGTATTACCATGCTTATCATGTATTTTTTACCAAAATTTACAAAAACTATTCCCTCTGGTTTAGTGGCTATTGTCCTCATCACACTGGGTGTTTATTTTACCCATACCAATACACTTCTAGTGGGCTCTCTTGCTGATTTGTCTGCGTTTAAAGGGCAACTTCCCCATTTTATTTTACCCGATACCCTTTTTAGCATCGATGCAATTCTCATGGTTTTACCTTATGCTGTTATCATGGCACTTGTGGGGCTTATAGAGTCCCTTCTCACACTCGCTGTTTTAGATGAGATGAGTAATGAAAGAGGGAGTGGAAACCAAGAGTGTATCGCCTTAGGCTGTGGAAATATGGCATCAGGCTTCTTTGGTGGCATGGCAGGGTGTGCTATGATTGGGCAGAGTATCATCAACTTTACCTCAGGTGGACTTGGCAGACTCTCCTCTTTTACTGCTGCAGTTGGTCTTTTAGTTTTAGTTGTTTCTATGACCGATGTGCTCAATATTATCCCTGTTGGTGTTTTAGTCGGTATTATGTTTATGGTGAGTATTGGGACATTTGAGTGGTCGAGTTTTTCACATCTCAAACATATGCCAAAGGAAGACACCTTTGTAATGATTGTTGTGACAATCATCACTGTTGTTGAAGACTTGGCAATAGCTGTCATTGCAGGAGTGATTATCTCTGCCCTTGTATTTGCTTGGAAACATGCTCGTATTTGGGCAAAAAGCACCATTGAGCCAGATGGAACAAAAGTATATTCCCTTGAAGGCCCCCTCTTTTTTGCAAGTGCCACTACCTTTTCAGATAATTTTGACATAGAAAATGATCCAGACAAAGTTGTCATTGACTTTAAAAATGCACGCGTATTAGACTTCTCAGGGGTAGAAGCCATTGATGCTATGGTTAAAAAATACGAAGAGGCAGGGAAGAACCTCACGCTGAGACACTTAAGTGCTGATTGTAAAGTCATTCTTAAAAAAGCAGGCCCTCACTGTACCTATGAAGAGGATGATCCGACATATAAGGTTGCGTTTAACTACTAATCTTCCTGCATAAAAAAACTATCGACAGAGATGTTTTTAAACGCAGCATTTAAAGAGGTAAAGAGGGATGGGAAATCTTTTTCCATCTTTGCAAGCATCACTTTTGTACTTGCTCTTGCATGGGGCATCTTCTCTTCAAAGTGCATAGAAGGGCAAAGTTCATCACCTATGGCATGAATACCATTGTCCATCACAAACGCAGAGAGTTGGCGTTCTCTCATTTGGATAAGGGGTCGAATGACAACAAGTCCATTGCCTGCAGTGTATTTGGGAGCAAGACTACGCATCTGACCATTGTAGATAAAGTTCATAAAAAAGCTCTCCGCTGCATCGTCCATGTGATGTCCTAATGCTACTTTATTGCATCCCAACTCTTTTGCAGCACTATAAAGATAGCCTCTACGCATACGCGAGAAAAAACTGCAGGATGAAGAGTTTTTACGAATTTTCTCTTTTGCAAGTTCAAAAACAGCAGTATCTTTGATAATGTGAGCAATACCATGCTCTTTACAATGTGCACTCAAAGCAGAATAATCCTCTCCCATCCCAT
>JALWON010000216.1 GCA_027083475.1 Sulfurimonas sp. | reverse complement strand
GAGTGAAGCAGGTTTTAACCGTGTGAGTTTTGGACTGCAAGATTTTAATGAGAAAGTCCAAGTAGCCGTGCATCGTGTGCAACCCTATGAAGTAACAAAAAACGCAATGGATTTAGCACGAAAATACAATATGCACTCGGTAAACACTGACCTTATTTATGGCTTACCTTACCAAACACTTGAGACCTTTAAAGAGACACTCTCTCTTGCTTTAACACTCCAGCCAGATAGATTTGCTGTCTTTAACTATGCGCATGTGCCATGGCTCAAAAAAACAATGCGTAAGATTGATGAAACAACCCTGCCAACACCTGATGTAAAACTCCAAATCATGCAGTATACTATCGATTTTTTAACAAAAAATGGCTATAAAATGATAGGCATGGATCACTTCGCAAAACCAGAAGATGAACTCTTTAAGGCGATAGAAAAAGGAGAACTCCATAGAAACTTTCAAGGCTACACTACAAAAGGTGGGGCTGACCTCATAGGTGTAGGACTCACTTCCATAGGCGAGGGGAGAGATAGTTATAACCAAAACTTTAAAGTAATGAGCGAGTATGAAGCGGCAATTGATGCAGGAAAACTTCCCTTTGAAAAAGGTGTTGTGCTTAACAAAGACGACCAAATCAGACAGTATGTTATCATGGAGCTTATGAGTAACTTTAAACTCGATATCAAAAGATTTAACAAGCTTTTTGATGTAGAATTTAGCGTATACTTCGCAGATGCAATCAAAGAGCTACAACCATTTGTGGCAGATGATTTGATAAGCATGGATGAGACAAAAATAGAGTGTTCCCAAACAGGAACACTCCTCATTAGAAATATTGCCATGGCATTTGATGCCTATATGCACCAGCATGCAGGTAGTAAAAAGACTTTTTCAAAAACGGTATAAGATGGATAAAAAATTAGAAGATATTTTTAGCTTTGAGACGATAGCAGATGATTGTGTGAAGTGTGGGAAGTGTATTCCTGTCTGTACAATTCATAATGTCAATGCCGATGAGGTCACAAGCCCTCGCGGATTTATAGACCTTTTAGGGGCTTATAAACGCGGGAACTTAGAGCTTGACAAGACGGCAAAAGATATTTTTGAGTCTTGCTTTTTATGTACAAACTGTGTTGATGTCTGCCCAAAATCTCTGCCGACTGATATGATTATAGAACAAGCAAGAAACGATATTGCACAAAAGTTTGGCATCGCTTGGTAT
>JALWON010000215.1 GCA_027083475.1 Sulfurimonas sp. | reverse complement strand
GAGAAAGAGGGTAAAATTGCTGTTTCCATGCCCGGCGTTCCTTTTGAAATGAAAGCCATGATGGAGGAACAGGTCATCCCGAATCTGGTCCGGCACTTCAACCTGGGCACGATCCTGCACAAAACAGTCATGACCACCGGAATGCCCGAATCGATGCTGGCCGAAAAGATCAAAACCTGGGAAGAGAACCTGCCGGCACACATCAAGCTGGCCTATCTGCCCCAGCCCGGCATTGTACGGTTACGGCTTTCCGCCAAAGGGAAAGATGGTGACAGGCTCAGGGCCGAAATCGAAGAACAGGTAAAGAAGCTGCAGGAGATTATCCCTGAGATCATTTACGGTTATGATGATGTGCTGCTTGAAGAGGTTGTCGGGCAACTGTTACGCCAAAAAGGGCAGACGGTGGCCACCGCCGAAAGCTGTACAGGCGGCTACATTGCCCATCTGATCACCAGCATCTCCGGTAGTTCCGATTATTTTGAAGGTTCAGTGGTTTCCTATTCCAACCGTATTAAAACAGAAATGCTGGGTGTCCGGGAAAAAACGCTGGAAACCTATGGTGCTGTGAGCAAAGAGGTGGTCACAGAAATGGCCGAAGGCGCCCGAAAAAAACTAAAAACCGGTTATGCTTTGGCGGTTTCGGGCATTGCAGGGCCCACGGGCGGAACCGAAGAAAAACCGGTGGGAACGGTTTGGATAGCCCTGGCCGGCCCGGAAGGCACAGAAGCGCAGTTGTTCCATTTCGGTGAACACCGTGGCCGCAACATCCGCCGCTCGGCACTGGCCGCACTCAACATGCTCCGGCTGAAACTAATCTGAAAAACAACCGTTTCGGGCTGCTGTTTCGGATGCCTACGCTTTTGTTTCGGGCGTCCACCGTTTCGGGCGTCCACGCCCGAAATAAACGGTATTACCTGTTTCCCCCGTTTTCCTTTTTCACTACTTCGGCAAAAGAGGCAATGAGGCTTGGATTTTCTTCAAGGCGATTGCCTACAACGATAATATCTGCTCCCGCCTGCAGGCTTTCCTTTGCCATTTCAGGAGAGCGAAGGCCACCTCCCACAATCAGCGGAATGCTGATAGAATCTTTTACAAACCGGATCATATCAGAAGGGACCGGGGTTTTGGCACCGCTGCCGGCGTCCATGAAAATCAAACGAAGTCCCAGCATTTCACCGGCCATGGCCGTACAGGCGGCAATGTCTTTTTTGTCGTTGG
>JALWON010000214.1 GCA_027083475.1 Sulfurimonas sp. | reverse complement strand
ATCTGCCGATTCGTCCAAAACCGTTTATTGCTACCTTAATGCTCATAAACTGCCTTTAATAAAAAATTTGATTTTATTTTAGTATAATTTGCTTTAAAAAGGTATAATGAAAATGCAAAAAATAAATGTTGCTATTTTTGGAGGAAGTTTTGATCCTCCTCACAATGGTCATGTGCAAATTGTTAAAAAAGCATTATCATCACTTGAAATTGATAAATTTTTTATAATTCCCACTTTCTTAAATCCTTTTAAAAAAGATTTTTTTGCTCCTGCAAAGTTAAGATATAAATGGTTAAAAAAGATTTTTTATGATTATAAAAAAGTATCTGTTTTGGATTTTGAAATAAAACAACAAAGTGCCGTTGCAACTATCAAAACCGTAAAATATCTTTATAAAAATTATAATATAAACATATTATATCTTATAATCGGTGCAGATAATTTGGCAAAATTGACTTCTTGGCAGGATTATAATGAGCTTAAAAAACTTGTAATATTTATTATTGCATCGAGAGATAACATTCATATCCCAAAGGACTTGATAAATTTACAAATTTCAGCTAATATTAGCTCGACAAAACTAAGGCAAACTTTAAATAAAGATTTTTTGCCTGCATCTGTTCGAAAAGAAATCATAAAATTTTATAAGGGAAATAATGAATAAAAAAATTGAAAAGTTTACTTCAATAATAGACGATAAAAAAGCTGAAAATATACAGGTTTTTGATATGCACGAAAAGGGGTATTTTGTTGAAAATGTTATAATAGCAACTACATTGGGCGATAGACATGGGTTATCATTGCTTGATACATTAAAGAGTGAGTTTAAAAATATGGGTGAACAAATTCTCGGTATTGAAGAAAGTGGAGATTGGATCGTTATTGACACCGGTGATACTTTGATACACCTTATGACTCCTGAATACAGAGCAAAATACGATATAGAAGAATTTTTAGATAATTACTCTGCAAACAGAAATACCCAGGTAGAGGAATAATGAGACCGCTGCACAGTATAAACGCCCATAATCCTCTACATTTTATATTTTGCTTGAATGCCTATCAGCTTTAATCCAACTCTTATGCTAAGTGCTGAGGTAGATAAAATCTTTAGATATTTATCTTCTTCTTCAGTTGCAATAATTCTATATTCGTTATAAAATCTATGTATAAAAGAAGCTAAAATTTTTAAATATTCAGTCAACTTCTGAAGTGCTCTT
>JALWON010000213.1 GCA_027083475.1 Sulfurimonas sp. | reverse complement strand
AAAAAAGTATTAGAAAACTTTTGGAAAAAAGAAGTCGCATTTGAAGATGTCATACAAGTAGCAAGTGAACTAAAAAAGAGACACTGGAACTATCAAAAAGATGCGGGGATAGGATTTATCAGTTCAAACGATTTTTCACTCTATGACAATATGCTAGATACTTCCATCATGCTAAACGCAGTGCCACCAAGATTTCAAACTTTAAAAGATGAAACACTCTACTTCGCAATGGCTAGGGGAAACAAAGATGCTGTTGCTATGGAGATGACAAAGTGGTTTAACACAAATTACCACTACATTGTTCCTGAACTCTCTTTAGAAGATGAGTATAGATTAAATGCAAGAAAAATCATCGATGAATATAAGGAAGCAAAAGTGCTAGGGATACAAACAAAAATCAATCTTATTGGTCCTATTACATACTTAGGACTCTCCAAACGCAGTGATGGTGGAGACACTTATGTACTTTTAGAAAAAGTCTTAAAAGTCTATGAAGCACTCTTAGCAGAAATCGCAACACTTGATGATACAATCACCGTGCAGATAGATGAACCAATCTTTGCTAAAGATAATGAAACAAAAGTTTTAAGTCTTATCAAACCAACATACGACAGACTTGCTCAAGTGAGTCAAAAAATCAATATTGTCGTTACAACATATTTTGAACATTCCACAGAGGCAACAAAGATTTTACTCCATACACCTATTTGGGGTATTGGGCTTGATTTTCTTTATGGTGAAGCAAATTTAGAGAGTTTAGAAATTATAAATAAATCAGATAAAATACTCATTGCTGGTGTTGTTGATGGAAGAAATATTTGGAAAAACAACATACAAAACACCATCCAACTTTTAGATAAAATTGCTCTAGGTGTTACTAAAGAGCAGATGATTGTTGCAAGTTCTTGTTCCCTCTTACACACCCCATTTACTTTAGAGTATGAGACACAAATGAGTGCAGAGGTTAAAAACTGGCTTGCATACTCAAAAGAAAAATTAGATGAAATTTCTCTTATCACGAAACTCTTTTTCAAAGAAACATTAACAGCTGATGAAAAGACAAAAATTCAAGAGAATAAACAAGCAAATGAGAGTAGAAAAACATCGCCCTTAATTCATGATAAAGCAGTACAAACAAGAGTTCAAAATATAACAAAAAGAGAAAGAGATGAAAAATATGAACAGAGAATTGTAGTTCAAAAAGAGCTTTTAAAGTACGATGATTT
>JALWON010000212.1 GCA_027083475.1 Sulfurimonas sp. | reverse complement strand
TACTATCAGAGGAGTAGAGAATATTTTCTTTCGCTGATTTTATGAGACCTTTACTCGCAGCATCATAGTTGAGAGCTGTTAAAATTACAATGGGAATAAATGCGACAAGAAAAAACCAAAAGAAAAGCGAGATGCGAATGCTACCTTGGTAATGCCGAGCCATTGTATTTCCTCATTGTGTATAATTGTAGATTATACTCTTTGTAAACTTAAGTTCTATCTAAATCGTTCTTCTTTTGGTGCATTTTCAGGAACTAAGCCATATTTTGCCAAATCTACCATGACATCTTTGCGTTTGTCTTTGAGAAGTTTGACCATGACAGGGTTTCTGTCCATCTTATAAGTCTCTGTTTTGATCACATTGCCTTTATGGTCAAAGTACTTTTTGAGTCCGACTTTGTAGTTGTTTTTGTAAAAAACTTCTGAACTTTTGTAGCCTTCAAAATCCCATTCTCTCATGAGACCTTCTCTGCGCCCCATGACATAATTAACTTGACTTCCAAGCTGTCCATTGTTATAGTAAATCTTTTGAATGCCATCTTTTTGTCCATCAACATAATTCACAACTATCTTTTTTTTGCCATTTGTGTGGTAAGAAGTGTAGAGACCATTCTCTTTTCCCCCTGTAAAATTGACTTTTGATTTAATACTGCCATCATCTTTGTACCAGTAAGTCATACCATTGCGCACACAGTTTTGGTAGCGGGATTCTTGTGCATGATCTTTGACTGTGTAAGGTTCTGGGTGTGTACAGAGCATTTTTCCAAAGATAAGTGTGGAGCTTATGGTTAAAAGTAAGAGTTTTTTCATGATTTGTTCCTTTTTTGAAATTATAAAATTATAGGGTAGCTTTCTAATTAAACATCTTAACTTAATATCTTTAAATAAGATAGTTTTTATCTGATTTGCAATAGAATGACTAAAGAACACCTCATAAAAGGAGTAGCTATGGCTGAAGAAGCAGTTGAAAAAATTCTCGCTCAAGAGTATCAACTTGGATTTACGACAGATGTTCATGAAGACAGGGTGGAGCCTGGATTGAGTGTTGCTGTGTTAGAATTTATTTCAGCAAAGAAAAATGAACCGCAGTGGATGTTAGATTTGCGCATCAAAGCCTTGCAAAAATGGGAAAAGATGCAAGAACCCCACTGGTCGCAACTCGAGTATGAACCTATAGATTATCAGAGTATTTCTTACTTTGCCGCACCAAAAAAGGCACCAAATTCTTTGGATGAAGTGGATGAAAATATTTTAGAGGCATATGAAAAACTCGGCATTCCGCTTGATGAACAAAAAATGTTGCAGGGGATTGCTGTTGATGCTGTTTTTGATTCGGTTTCTGTGAAAACGACTTATACGGAAGCACTCAAAGAAAAAGGGATTATTTTTTGTTCCATTTCAGAAGCAATTGTCGAGTACCCTGAGCTTGTGCAGGAGTATATGTACTCTGTTGTCCCTATGAGTGATAATTACTTTGCTGCTTTAAATGCGGCAGTTTTTACAGATGGTACTTTTGTGTATATTCCAAAAGGTGTGCGATGTCCAATGGAACTCTCTACCTATTTTCGTATTAATGCACAAAATACAGGGCAGTTTGAGCGTACACTGATTATTGCAGATGAGGGGAGTTATGTTTCGTACAATGAAGGGTGTTCTGCACCCCAACGCGATGAAAACCAACTCCATGCTGCAGTTGTAGAGCTGATTGCAAAAAAAGATGCAGAGATCAAATACTCCACTATTCAAAATTGGTACCCCGGTGATGAAAATGGCAAAGGAGGTATTTACAATTTTGTGACTAAACGCGGTATATGTGAGGGGGAGAATGCAAAAATTTCATGGACACAGGTAGAGACAGGATCTTCTATTACATGGAAATACCCGAGTTGTATTCTCAAAGGCGATAACTCCGTAGGGGAGTTTTACTCTGTTGCCATTACCTCAAAAGGCCAACAGGCAGATACAGGAACAAAGATGATACATCTGGGGAAAAATACCCGCTCGACGATTGTTTCAAAAGGTATCTCTGCAATGCAGGGGCAAAATAGTTACCGTGGTTTAGTCAAAGTAGCTCCAAAGGCATCTGGGGCTAGAAATTTCAGCCAGTGCGATAGTTTACTGATAGGATCCACATGTGGGGCACATACTTTTCCCTACTTGGAGTCTCAAAATGCCACAGCACAAATAGAGCATGAGGCGACAACTTCAAAGATTAGCGATGAACAACTGATGTATCTTCGCCAGCGCTGTATTGGTGAAGAAGATGGCGTTTCTATGATTGTGCACGGGTTTTGTAAAGAGGTGTTTGCACAGCTCCCTATGGAGTTTGCAGTGGAAGCAAAAGAGTTACTTAATTTAACACTAGAAGGAAGTGTAGGATGATGCAGATTAAAAATTTACATGCAAAGATTGGTGAAAAAGAGATTTTAAAGGGAGTGAATTTAGCACTTGAGAAAGGGAAAGTGCATGTGCTTATGGGAACAAATGGCTCAGGAAAATCGACATTGACAAAGGCGATTGTAGGGCATTATGATGTTAGTGTTACAGCAGGAACTATAGAGTACAAGGGAAAAAACTTGGTAGATATGCCTGCAGAAGAGCGGGCATTAGAGGGGGTCTTTTTAAGTTTTCAAAATCCCATAGAGATTCCAGGTGTAAATAATGCTTATTTTCTCCGTGCTGCACTCAATGCAAAAGAGAAATACCGTGGTGAAAAAGAGACAAACGCAGCAGAGTTTTTAAAACTGATGCGAGCGCATGCCCAAAAACTTGGTATGAACCCTGATATGATTTCGCGAGGTTTAAACGATGGGTTTTCTGGTGGCGAGAAAAAACGCAATGAAATTTTGCAGATGGAAATTTTGCAGCCAGATATGATACTCTTAGATGAGATAGATTCCGGCTTAGACATTGATGCCCTCAAAGCGGTTTCCCAAGGGATTAACAGAATGAAAGATGGCGAAAGAACTTTTTTGGTGATTACGCATTATAAACGTATTTTAGATTATATTCACCCCGATTATGTGCATATTTTTCAAGATGGACAAGTGATTAAAAATGGCGGTCCTGAGTTGGTAGATGTTTTAGAATCAGAAGGCTATCAGGCGATAGTGAAGGATTAGAGGATGAAAGCTGTAAACTTAGATTTAGTGCATACAGAGCATCCGCTTTATGCGAAATTACAAAGTATGGGGATGCCTGCAAATAAAACAGAGCAGTACCGTAACTTTGCGATAAAACCACTCTTGGCACAGAAGTATCATTTCTATAACCCAGAAAAAAGTGTGCCAAAAGAGGGTGAAAAACTTGTAATAACAAACGGGAGTGTGAGTGAGTTTCCTGCAGGTGTGCAGGTGCGTTATGAGAGTGATTTTGTTTGTGATAATGCCCATTATGATGTGCTTTATTTTTACTCCCATGCAGTGAGTGTGCAGACAATTTATGTTGAGGTTACCCGTGAGAGTCGCTTTGAGTTGGAACATATTTGTAATCAAGCAGAGACATTTTTACCCTATCGCATTGTTATAAGTACAGCGAAAAATATTCATGTAGAAATTTTTGAAACATTTCGTTTTGATGCAAGTGAGCAGAGTTTTGTGTTGTATGGGCTTGATGCATTCGTAAATACCGATACTACATTGCGTTGGATCCGCAATGCTTCTATAAATCAAGCGCAAGCAAAGCTTGTTGGAACACACCGCTTTGATGTTGCACGAGAGGGTGCTTTAGAGCTCAATACCTTTGATTTTGGTGATGCAAATGCTTTACACTTGTATAAAATAGATCTCGCTGAGCATGCATGGTCGCGTGCAGCCCATTTACTTTATGCAAATACTCAGGCACGAAGCGGCAATATTATTGCGATAAATCATAATGAAGTTTATGCCAAAAGTGCGCAAGAGGCACGGTATATTTTAGTAGATGAAGCAGTTGGTATTTTTGACTCAAAAATTCGTGTTGATGCAGGGGCACAACATTCGCATGCTGTGCAAAATTCAAAAGCAATTTTACTCAGTCCACATGCCCATATGTATGCAAAACCACAGTTAGAAATTTATATTGATGAGCTTGAGGCTTCTCATGGGGCGACTATTGGTGAACTTGATGCAGATGCTTTGTTTTACTTAAATTCTCGGGGCATAGAAGCTGAGGAAGCTCGTAAAATACTCGTACTTGCGTTTGCCCAATCTTTGATTGATTCGATTGGTTCGAGTCATTATGTTGAAAAAATAAATCAAGCATTTGAGGCTGCTTATTACAAGAAGGAGCAATGATGACGATGCAAGAACAAGTGAATCTCTATAAAGAGGATTTAGCACTGTTTGATACAAAAGATGCAAAGCTTGAGTATATTCTTGATTATGCCAAAGAGGCTAAAGCACTGAATCCTGCTTATAAGATAGATGCTAACATTGTAAAAGGGTGCTCTTCGCTTGCTTGGTTGCATAAAGAGTGCCGAGAGGGGAAGATTATTTTACAAGCGCAAGGAGAATCTATCATTGCAAAAGGGATGTTAGTAATTTTACTGCGTATTTTTAGCCATCGTACACCAGAAGAAATTTTAGATTTTGACCCGCAATTACTTTTGCAAATGGGAGTTATGGAACTTCTCTCTCCCGTGCGTCAGCAGGGTATGGAAGCTTTTTTAAAGGTTATTTACACATATGCACAGCAGTGCAAGGAGAAAAAATCATGAGATATAAGAGTCTCAGAGAAAAAATCATAGCACAACTTAAAGAGATTTATGATCCTGAAATACCAGTAAATCTATATGATCTGGGTTTGATTTATGGGATAGATTTTGCAAGAGAAGGGAGTAAAACAGTCTGTGTTGTGACGATGACACTTACCTCTGCTGCCTGTCCTGTGAGTGAGAGTATAGTGAATTTGGTAGCGAATATTGCGAATTTTATTGAAGATGAGGGTGAGGTGGAAGTCCGCCCAAATCTTGTTTTTGATCCCCCTTGGGATAGAGAAAAGGTGAGTGATGAAGCGAAATTACATTTGGGAATGTTATAGGTAAGGCACTATTTTTACTCCTATAAACGCAACAGCTAAAAAAAGCAGTGAAGAGAGAAAAACCAAACTTGTTGTGAGCTTTGGTTTGCAGTCGTAGAGTGAGGCAAGGTTTACATTGGCTACAGCCAAAGGCATGAGCAGTTCTATAAAAATGATTCCCTTGACCATACTCTCTAACGCAGTGTTTGTTAAGAGAATAAATGCTGCGAGGGGTAAGATGAGAAACTTCAACACAAGAACCC
>JALWON010000211.1 GCA_027083475.1 Sulfurimonas sp. | reverse complement strand
AGCATAAAGTGTCCGAATGCTTTTTTATTACTCCACCAATAAATTAAATCAATCTTTAAGCTAAAATATGATAGACTATCTTCATGAAGATAGAAAAAAACGATGCAAGAAAAGTAGATCAAAAGACACTGCAGTATTTACGTAACCGAGCAATAAAACTAAGAGAAGCGGGACATTCAAATAAAGAGACAGCAGCGATTTTAGGAGTAGCAGCAGAGACAACTTCTCGTTGGTATAGTAGCTATAAAAAGAGCGGGAAAAAGGCTATCAAGGTTAAAAAAGTTGGTCGCCCTACAAATGCAGGAAAAACCCTCATAGATGAACAAGAAAAAAGAATCATTCGTCAACTTATAGATACAACTCCACAACAACTAAAATTTAAATTTGCACTTTGGACACGAGAAGCAGTAAAACAGCTTATCAAACATGAAATAGGTATTGAGATGCCAATATCAACAGTGGGGCACTATCTCAAGAAATGGCAATTCACAAGTAAGAAACCGATTAAACGAGCATATGAGCGAAAAGATGAACAAACGAAGAAGTGGCTAAATGAAGAGTATCCTAAAATAAAAAAACAAGCAAAAAAAGAGGATGCCGTTATCTGGTGGGGAGATGAAACAGCCTGTATCTCTCTTCCAACTAACCTCAAAGGGTATGCTCCAATAGGGAGTAAAAACAAACCTATCCTTACACATGCAGCAAAGAAGTTCAAGATCAATATGATCTCTGCTATTACCAATACTGGTAAAACAATGTTTAGTCTCTATGATGAGAGTATCAATGTAGATAGATTTATAGAGTTCTTACAGAAAGTGATAGACTCTTCTGAAAAAAAGGTCTATATGATTGTCGATAATCTGAGAGTGCATCATGCTAAACTTGTCACTGCATGGGTAGAAGAACATAAAGATAAAATTGCACTGTTTTATCTTCCGCCATACTCACCAGAGTTTAATCCTGATGAGTATCTCAATCAGGATTATAAAAGAAATGCCAATAAAAACAATATCCCATTTACTCAAGTGCAACTGAGAAAAAATACTGAAAAATATATGAGTGAACTTTCACAAAACGAGGAGAAGGTCGCTAACTTTTTTAAGCATCCAAGTATCGCTTATGCAGCTGCTTGATTATTGAGTTTGTTTTTTAGGGGAGTAATAATTGCTTCAATGTTTTAAAAGAGGAGCGAATAAATTTCACTCCGGTAACTTTTTTTACTGCCAGTTTGCAT
>JALWON010000210.1 GCA_027083475.1 Sulfurimonas sp. | reverse complement strand
CGAAGTGATATTGGTGTGATTATGAACCAAGTGAAAAGTGAAAAAGAGGCGAACGGTGTTTTTGAAAAAATTAAAAAAGTGGCTAAAGCAAATATCAAAAGTAAATTAGATTTAAAATTGTATGGAAAAATAAATGCAGATATAAAAGTATCTTCTTCGGTGAAGCAACGGGCACTTTTTAGTACACTCTATCCAAATTCGCAAGTCTATAAAGATGTAGAGAATATTGTGAAAATTATAATGTCTAAATTGGAACGAGATATGCTAGTTTCTTCAAATGAGAGTGGTCTTTCAGGGCTATTTAAAAGATTGATAGAACATTTTTAATGTTTGTTTGTATTTGCATGGAGGCTGTATGTTAGGTGAAAATTTTGTATATTTCTTTACTGTGCAGGGATTTTTTGTTGGTATAGTTTTTGGCATTTTAAAATCTTTTGATGCCCAAGGCTTATTGGTATACACTTTTTTTATCACGACATTTTTTTATCTTTTTTCTCATATCATTATAGCTATGTATTACAGAACCATGAGTGTAAAATCAGCTTTTTTTCCAAAAGAGCAGCATGAAAAAGAGCTTGATATGTTTGTCAAAGAGATTAATAAGCGTGAAAAGCTTATTGATTCTGCTGTAAAAATTACAGACATGGCAGCGAAAATGAACTCTGAAGAGTCTCGTGGATTGGCATAATGATGACAAATGCATATGCTCAAGATCTTAAACATAAAGAGGACGAATTAGCCTTACAGTATTTACCCGCTGTCAAAGCAATGGCATTTCGATTAAAAGAGCGACTGCCGAGTTCTGTGGACTTTTTAGATCTTTCAGCGATTGGCACAGAAGAGCTTATTAAACTTGCAAGAAGATATGATGAATCTTTAAATGACTCTTTTTGGGGCTATGCAAAGAAAAGAGTCTATGGGGCAATGCTTGATTATCTGAGAAGTTTAGATGTACTCTCACGTGCAAGTCGAAAGTTGGTGAAAGCAATTAATTTTACGGTAGAGGAGTATTTGCTTACACATGACAACGAGCCAAGTGATGAAGAACTTGCAGAAATTTTAGATGAAAGTGTTGAAAAAGTGCATGATGCACGAATTGCTTCAACGATTTATACTGTCATGCCTCTGAGTGAACAGCTGCAAGTTGGGGATGAGGGAGCAGCTTTAGCAACTATAGAAAAAGAACAATTAATTGCAGTGATTAAAAAGGTACTTTCAGGGTATAAAGAGAGAGAACAGATGATTATTCAGCTTTACTATTTTGAAGAACTTACCTTAAAAGAGATTAGTGAGATTTTAAACATCACAGAATCAAGAATATCGCAGATTCATAAATCTGTTATTGTAAAAATTAAAGAGAGTATAGGAGCATAAGATGGCAGACATACTTTCACAAGAAGAGATTGATGCCCTTTTAGATGTTGTTGAAGATGAAGGTGATGATGTCCTTGAAGGAAGTGAAGAGAATTTACTGCCACAACGACAAGTTACACTTTACGACTTTAAACGACCAAACAGGGTTTCAAAAGAGCAACTCCGTGCCTTTCGTGGTGTGCATGATAAAATGGCAAGAAGTTTAGCATCGCAAATTTCTGCTATCATGCGTTCTATTGTTGAGATACAACTGCATTCTGTTGATCAGATGACCTATGGTGAGTTTTTAATGTCACTGCCAAACCCGACATCTTTTAATGTTTTTTCTGTGAAGCCTTTAGAGGGGAGTGGTGTTATTGAGATTAATCCTTCCATTGCATTTCCTATGTTAGATAGGCTCTTAGGAGGGAAGGGAGAACCTTTTGATGCTTCACGCGAATTTTCAGACATAGAGCTCAGCCTTTTTGAAACAATTCTGCGTGTTATGATGAGTACTTTAAAAGAGGCATGGGGACCGGTTATGGAGGTTTACCCTATTGTAGAGTCCAAAGAATCAAGCCCTAATGTTGTGCAGATTGTTGCCCAAAATGAGATTGTTGTGATGGTTGTTATGGAGATTATCATTGGGCATAGTTCTGGGATGATGAATATTTGTTATCCTGTAATTGCACTTGAACCTATTTTACCAAAACTTGCTTCTCGTGATTTGATGTTGAATGAAACAAGTTCTAAAAAAAGTAGAAATACTGAGTTGCAGGTGCTTCTTGGTGGGGCACAGGTAAGTGTTGAAGCAAGTTTAGGCAA
The DNA here is from genome assembly GCA_027083475.1 of Sulfurimonas sp. Lineage (GTDB taxonomy): Bacteria > Campylobacterota > Campylobacteria > Campylobacterales > Sulfurimonadaceae > Sulfurimonas. The sequence goes on along the minus strand of JALWON010000210.1, from coordinate 3,105 downwards.
AACAGATTTAAGAATGTCTGAGATTTTAAGTTTACAGGTTGGTGATGTTTTAAGGCTTCCAAGTGCTGCAAATGACATCGTCACTGTGAGTGTAGATTCTAAAGAACGTTTTAGAGGTGAAATCGGGCTGCGTCGTTTTAGAAAATCTATACAAATCACAGAAGTGATTCAGACAGAAAAAGATGCAGTAAAACGTGCACTAGAGAGTTTTGAAAAACAAAGACATGAAAAAATATCAGGTGTCCATGAGATTATACATGATGGAGAAGAGAGTGATGATGAGGAGTAAAATATGAGTGCTTTTATGGAATTATTTCAAAAAGAGACAGTAGGTACGATTGAAGCATTAGTAGGAGAAGCCCCAACACTTGAGCTCAAAGAAGAGCAAGAATTGAGTATTATCTCTAACATTATACCACCGATTGTTCTTATAAAAATAGCAGTATCAGGGGATGCCGATGCAACAGCCATGGTTGCATTGCCTCCAAATCTTGTAGCATCTTTATCAGATATGATGATGGGTGAAGAGGCAAGTGATCGAGAAGATGTGAGCGAAGATGATTTAGATGCAGGAAAAGAGATTATTTCAAATGTCTTTGGTGCTATAGGAAATACACTTTCTGCACAAAAAGAGCTACCTGTTTTATCTTTTAGTGTGACAAATATTGAACTTATTTCAGATGGTGATGAGGTAAGTCTTGAAGATTATAGTACAATGTATGTGTATGGTTTTACCTTAGGGAGTGTTGGGGCATCATTAATGTTTATCATCGATCAAAGTTTAAAAAATGCTTTGTCACCCAACACAGATACCGTAGATACAAGTAGTATAGAAGAAGACTCTTTCGTACAAGAAGAGAACTGTAATCAAAGTGAAGGTGTGAATTTATCAGCAGAAGAGATGAATAACATTTCTTTAATTATGGATGTAAAACTTCCAGTAAAAGTGCGTATTGGAAAGAAAAAAATGTTACTCAAGGATGTTCTCAATATGGATATTGGTTCTGTTATTGAGCTTAATCAACTTGCAAATGATCCTTTGGAAATTTTAGTAGACAATCATGTGATAGCGCAAGGTGAAGTTGTGATAGTAGATGGGAATTTTGGTGTGCAAATCACTTCTATAGGTACGAAAAAAGAGCGATTAACACAGTTAAAGGGTTGAAATGAAAAAGAGAGATACCACTTTAACAAAAAAGTATATTAAAGATATAAAGTCTGCTGATGTTTGGAGTGTTTTTAAAATAATTGCCGATTTTGTGAAAGGTTTTGATGAGCTTGGAGATTTAGGACCAACCGTCACAATCTTTGGAAGTGCAAGAACATCAGAAGATAATATGTATTATCAAAAAGCACAAACCTTAGCTTCTATGCTCGCACAAAAAGGCTTTAACATTATGTCTGGTGGTGGTCCAGGTATTATGGAAGCAGCAAATCGTGGGGCTCAAACCAATGCGAATGTTGAATCTGTAGGACTCAATATTGATTTACCTTCTGAACAAGTGATTAACCCTTATACAAGTAAAGAGTTACGATTCGAGTATTTTTTTTCACGTAAGGTGATGTTAGTAAAATATTCAATGGCATATGTTATCTTTCCTGGCGGATTTGGAACATTAGATGAACTTTTTGAAGCACTTACCTTAGTGCAGACAAGAAAAGTGACAGGTGTGAAAATTTTTGTTGTTGGTGTTGAGTTTTATCAGCCTCTCATTACGTTTATTGAGGAGAGATTACTACGTGATGGTATGATTGATGCAGAAGATGTAAAAATGATAAATTTAACAGATGATTTAGAGTATATTTGTGAGGAAATAGAAAAATCTTTACAAACACAAATACAAGTTCTCGAAGATGTTGGTTTGAAAGAATCAAGCTATTATAAATCATTGTCTCGTTTAAAGGTATGAAATTGCAGAAGAAAAAAGTATTAATTGGTATGAGTGGGGGTGTAGATTCAACAGTATCTACATTGTTATTGCAAGAAGAAGGGTATGAAGTAGAAGGTTTATATATGAAACTCCATTCAAAACCTGGGTATCATGAAATCCATCAAGCCCGTGCACAAAAAGCTGCTGATAAATTAGGTGTAAAATTGCATGTGCTTGATTTGCAAGATAATTTTAAAAAAGAAGTTTTTCAGCCATTTATAGATACATACGAAGCGGGAAAAACTCCAAATCCATGTGCTTTGTGTAATAGAACTATGAAGTTTGGAGAAATGATTGATTTTGCAGATAAAATCGGTGCAGATTATTTGGCAACTGGACACTATATCAAAACAGATGGGCACTATTTTTATCAAGCAGAAGATGATACAAAAGATCAAAGTTACTTTTTATTTTATGTCAATAAAGAAATTCTGCCAAGATTAAAGTTTCCTTTGGGTGAAAGACATAAAAGTGATATTAAAAAAGTAGCTGCATCCGTCAGCGGATTGGAATCTTTTGCCTCTCAAGCTGAATCAAGTGAAATATGTTTTGTTGAAACAACTTATACAGATTTGTTAAAGGAGCATGTTCAGGTTGATAATCCAGGGGAAGTTTTAGATAAAAATGGCAATGTTATAGGTACTCATAAGGGGTATATGCATTATACAATTGGAAAACGCAAAGGCTTTACTGTTCATGGTGCACATGATCCGCATTTTGTTCTTAGTATAAATCCCCAAAAAAATCAGATTGTAGTTGGAAAAAAAGAGGAATTAGCTTGTAATTATGTTGTGTTAGAAAAATTAAATATGTTTAGTGATGCAAAAGAGTTTGAAACAACTGTGAAGTTACGCTACAGAACAAAAGCAGTTCCATGTAAAGTTACTATTGAAGGAGAAAGAGCGAAAGTGACGCTACTTGAGAGTGTTTTTGGTGTCGCTGTTGGACAAGCTGCAGTATTTTATGATGAAAATAAATTAATTGGTGGTGGATGGATAGCAGAAGTATAACTACTTTTTGTCATTTTAAGAGTATGTAAAATATACGAAAATAAACACCAATAAAAAGAATTCAAAAACTTCCAAAAAACTTTCCAAACATTAAGCAATTTCTAAGCAACACTTCTCTATAATTCCCATCCACAAACAGAGAGACCTTATCAAAAAGGGCTAGA
>JALWON010000209.1 GCA_027083475.1 Sulfurimonas sp. | reverse complement strand
CTTCGATTTTTGTCTGATCAAGTAGTAACACTTTTGCCCGTTTACTCTCAATATCTTCGTAATTTTTCTCTCTTGTCTCTTTAAAATGCAACACAAAGTTCAAATAACTGCCGCTGTCCCTCTCACTGTGTATGCGCAGGTTCGAACCAAGGAGATTGATAAGCCCGCTTGAGAGGCTCAGTCCCACACCTAAACGCTCATTTGCCTGAGGATCTGCACTAAAAGGCTCACTTATAAGAGCTATCTGCTCTTTTGAAAGTCCTTCACCATTATCTTTAAACGCAAAGCCGACAGTGCAAGAGCCATCAGAATTTATCTTCGTCAGTTTGATCTCTATAAGGATCTTTCCACCCTCTTTTGTCAACTTAATCGAGTGGTGCATAATAGAGTAAACAATCTGTGTGATTTTAGAGAGGTCTGATTTGATGTACTTTGGAATTTTTGGATCTATAAAAGTAAGTACACGAATATCTCTGATACGCGCCTCTTTGTAAAAAGAGTAAGTGAGTTTTTCAAGTGCATCAACAAAATCGAACTCCTCCTCATGTACCTGCAGCCTTCCGCTTTGGAGCTGAGAGAGTTCTAAAAGCGTCTCAATGTTTACCATCAGATTTTGCGCTGAGTATGAGACCATTTTCAAGTATTCTCTTTGTCTTTGGTTGAGCTGGGTACCTTCAAGCAACTCCATAAAACCTAAAATGGCATTCATTGGAGTGCGAAACTCATGCCCGATGTTGGCAAGAAATTTACTTTTGAGTTTTTCTACCTCTTTTGTTTTCAGCCGTTCTCTCTCAAGTTCTGTTATATCTTCAAGCTCTAACACATATATTTGTGTATTGGTGTCTAAAAATACCTTTGCATTGAGTACCAGCGGTTCATCTGCTGCGTTTAGCATACGCACTTTGTAGCCATCAGCGCGATTTTTCATGATGTAGTCAAGCCAGCCTTTGTCATCTTGAGTGAAAACATTTTCGCTCTCATGCATAAAAAGGTCGCGAACACTTGCATAGACTTTCACAAATTCTTCGATGTTTTTAAGCTTCATATTACGAAAAAAAGTTTGATTTGCCCCTATCCACCCCTCTCTTTGTGTGAAGAACAGTATCATAGAGAAGTCGTTGTCTATGAGTTTTTTGTAAAATGCCCTGTCTGTAAGGAGATCAAGCGAAGATGCCTTGTGCTCTTTTGCTCCACCAAATAAAAAAGAAAACAACCCCATAACGACTCCCTTTCCCAACT